>NZ_JBHWJY010000062.1:0-51392 GCF_042731135.1 Streptomyces sp. NPDC059874 | reverse complement strand
CGTGGCCCCCCCCCGTGGGTTTCCGGCCTTTCCCCACCTCCGACCCCCCCGCCACTTTGGTGCCCCGGGGCCCCCCCCCCCCCCCCGCCCGCCGGGCGGCGGGGGGGGGGGGGGGGGCCCCCCCCCCCCCCGCCCCCACCGCCTGACCCCGTCCCACCACCCCACCCCCCTCTCGCACACGGCCCGACCGCTCGGCGGCCGGCACAGACTCGATCAAGGAACTTCCCATGAAGGCAGCAGTCATCGACCAGTACGGCCAGGTCCGCGACGTCGTCCGCGTCACCGATGCACCCGTCCCCGCCATCGGCCCCCGCGACGTGCTCATCGAGGTCCGCGCGGCCGGGGTCAATCCGGTGGACCACCTGATCGTCAAGGGCTTCATGAGCGCGGGTGAGCCGGCCCAGCCGCTGGTCATCGGGAACGAGCTCGCCGGTGTGGTGACCGGGGTCGGGGCCGAGGTCACGCGCTTCGCGGTGGGCGACGAGGTCTTCTCCCGCGTCGACCCCCGCGTGGGCGGCGCCTTCGCCGAGTACGCCGCCGTGGACCAGTCGCTGGTCGCCGCCAAGCCGTCCGGCCTGACGTTCGAGGAGGCCGCCTCGCTGCCCCTGGTCGCGCTGACCGCCCTGCAGGCCCTGACCGAGCAGGCCGACGTACGGGCCGGGACTCGCCTGCTCGTCCACGGCGCCGCCGGCGGCGTGGGCTCCGCCGCCGTGCAGATCGCCAAACAGCTCGGCGCCGAGGTCGTGGCGACCGCCAGTGCCGGCAGCGTGGAACTGGTTCGTGAGCTCGGTGCCGACCGGGTGATCGACTACCGGGCCGAGAGGTTCGACGAGGTCGTCTCCGACGTGGACGTCGTCCTGGACACCATCGGCGGCGAGACCCAGGAGCGGTCGTTCGGCGTACTCAAGACGGGCGGCACTCTGGTCTCGATCGTTCCCATTGCGGACGCCGAGGCCAAGAAGGCCCGGTGGAACGTCGAGGCCCGCAGCTTCTTCATGCGCCCGCACGGCGAGCAGCTCGCCCGCCTCGCGGGCCTGGTGGAGTCCGGGCAGCTCCGGCCGATCGTCGAGACGGTCTTCCCGCTCGACGAGGCCTCCGAGGCCCTGCAGAAGGTGGAGCGGGGCGGCGCCCGCGGCAAGACCGTCATCGGAGTCCGCGCCTGACCGGACCCCGGCTCACGGAGGCCGACGACCGCCCACGGCCGGCGGCCTCCCGAACGGCCCGGGATCCAGCGCCACGCCGTCTTCCCCTCCGGGGCCGCGGCGATCGGAAAACGCACCCCAGCCGTGGGCCGGCTGTGCGGGGGGCGTTGGAAAATCGGAGGCCCGCACCGAGCTCCCGGCCCTACCCTCGGCTCACCCGACCGACAGGGGAGCCACATGGTCGACCAGCAGATCACCGACTTCTACGCCGAGTTCGCCGAGGCCGACCGGCTCCGCCTCACCGCCTCCGGCAGGCTCGAATTCCTGCGGACACAGGAGCTCATTCGTCCCCTGCTGCCCGCAGCACCCGCCCGGATCCTCGACGTCGGCGGAGGCCCCGGCACCCACGCCCGTTGGCTCGCCGAAGACGGCCACGAGGTCCACCTGATCGACCCCGTACCCAAGCACCTCGAACAGGCCGCGACGTACGCACACTGCACGACGGAAGCAGGCGACGCCCGCGCCCTCACCGCCCCGGACGACTCGTACGACGTAGTGCTGCTCCTCGGCCCGCTCTACCACCTCACCAGCCGGGCCGACCGGGTCAGGGCGCTCGCCGAGGCCGTCCGCGTCGCCCGCCCGGGCGGTCTGATCGCGGCCGCCGGGATCAGCCGGTACAGCCTGCTCCAGGACTACACCGTCCACGCCGAGCTCACCCCCGAGCTGTTGCACGGCGAAGTCGCCGGCGTCCTCGACCACGGCTCGTACGACGGCAGCCGCGGCTTCACCGTCGCCCACTTCCACACCAGCGACGAACTCCTCGACGAAGCGATGGCCGCGGGCCTCACCACGGTCCGGGTCCTCGGAATCGAAGGCCCCGGCTGGGCCTACCTCCGCGCCGCCGAACGCACTGCGGGCACGCCGCTGCACGACTCGCCGCTCCTCACCGGGGCCATCGAGACCGCCCGCCTCGCCGATCGCCATCACGCGGTCACCGACGCCTCCGCGCACCTGCTCCTCACCGGCCGCGCCGGCACCTGACCTGGCCGGACGGCGAGTCGGGCGCCCGCTCAGGACGACGGCCCGGACACCCGCCACACGGGACGGCCGTTCCTGAGGATGACGGCGTCCCCCGACGGACGGACCAGGAGGCGAGCGCCCGGCGCGCCGCCGGTACGGGAGGACCAGAGCGGCTTGCCGGCGGCATCGCGCACGCTGAGTTCGCCGTTCGCGGCGAACAGGGCGTCGACGCCGGACCCGGCCGTCCTGGCGCCCCACAGCGTCTGCCCGTCCTGCGCCTGGAGCGTCAGTCCACCGGCGGCATCGAAGCGCAGGCGTACCGAACCCGCGTCCAGACTGTCGGCGGGGCGCAGGACCGTCCCCGGATGCACCTCGATGGCATTGTCGAGCGAGCCTTCGGCCAGGGCCCGGAGCGTGGGGATCGACGGCGTGAAGGCGTACAGGGCCCCCTCCGTGCGCACGAAGTTCTGGAAGTCGAGGGTCGTGGCGCGGCTGCCGCTGGGGGCGGCGGACGCGAAGCAGACGGGTGAGGCGGGCCGGATGACCGTGTCGCTGGTGGACATGCCGAGGACGGCAGCCGAGCCGGCGCCGGCTCGACCGGCCAGGGCAAGGCCGACTGCGGCCAGGGTGGAGCGCAGCCGCTCGGTGCGCCGGCCGTACCTGCGGGTAAGGCCGGGTATCTGCTCCACGAACGTCCGGCGCGGGTACTTGGTGCTACCGCACCGAAACCGCCGGACCCGCAGCCGGAGTACGACGCTTCGTCCGGCGCTCGGGACATCAGCGAGAAACCGCAGGTAGGTGCTGCGGCCCCGGGTCGACCAGGCTCCGCATCCCGGGCAGGCGGCGTCGGCCGTGGTGCATTGCGCGTCAACGCGCACTGTCTCGATTCCCACGTCCACCGACAGCACCGCGACGTCCGCGATCGCCGGGAACAGCAGCTCCTGCAGCCGCAGCATGACCTCTTCCACGGCCCGGACTGTCCGCCCACCCGCGCTGACCACGGACCATTTTCGGGCGACTTCGCATGCCGCCCGGGAAGGCTCAGTTGTCACTCATCGTGGCCGCTGCACGGAAGTTGTGCCAGAGCCCGGGTTTGGGAGGCACCCGCCACTGACGCGATGGGTACATGTTCCGGCGTGCCCGACTACAGGCCGAGCATGGTGAATCGTGCTGCCGACATCGTCACCCGCTGCAACCAGGCCAGCGTTCTCCAGGCCCTCGGATGGATCTCTGCCGGACCGATCGGTAGGGTAGCGGAGACGAGAGAAGAGATCCTCCGATGGACTCCCGTATACCCCGCATACGCTCCAAGCTGGCGGAGATGCCGTACCAGGCGCAGCGCAGCCACTCCGTGTGCGGAGAGCGCCACCGGTTCCGGCTCCGCCCACGCATCAGCTCTGCAGAAGCCGACGCTTTCGAGGCGGAGCACCACATTGTCTTGCCAACGGCCTACAGAGCGTTCCTCACGGAACTCGGGGGCAGCGGTGCCGGCCCCTTCTACGGTCTTCTGCCGCTGGATGAGTGCAGGCTGTTCACGATGAACCGGAAGCCGTTGGATGGCAGCCCGCGGGGATTCACGAATGTGGACCACCCGGACGCGCAGCAGGGTGACCTGTTCCTCCATATCATCGAGATGGGCTGCAGCGATCTGTGCCTGATAGGCGTGACCGGCCCCCTTGCCGGCCGTATGGTCACCGGCAACGCGGACGGCTTCTGGCATCCGAACGTCTCCTCAGCACACGACTTCCTCAGCTGGTACGAGCGTTGGCTCAACCACATGCGGGACGGCAAGGACAACGCCGCGCTGGGACTGTCCTCTCCGGCGATCGTCGCGAGCGCCGCGTGGGGGCCCCGATTTCTGCGTTCGCGTGAGCCAGGCGGGAGCTCTTTCGCGATCACCGCGGTCTCCTCACCCGCCGCGAACCGCTCGCCGGCCTGAAGCCGGATCCCCTCACGAAACGCCCGACGCTCAGCGGTCAGGCCCCCACCCTCCGGATACCTGACCCCACCGGCATACCGCAGGGATCATGAACCGTCACTACCCGACGACAACCCGAAAACCTCAGTAGGAGGCGGCCGACGGCGGTCAGCGTCCCGATGAGGGAATGTGACCACCTGGGCGGGGAACTAGCTGACGCCGAACTGGCCGCAGGTCGGGCGGTCGGATCAGGGGGCCCAGGGCAGTCGTACGGCCTCGATCTCCGAGTCGTCGATGAGTGCCTCGACGAGCGGGGCCGGGCCGGCGACCTTGGTGGCCCCCAGGTCGTAGTCCGTGCACAGGACCCAGGACCGGTCGTGGGCCCAGAGGTTGGACGGGGTGACGAACTCCGCGTCGGGGTGGTCGTACAGGGCCTTCGCGTCCGCGAGCCGGCCGGCCCGGACGCACAGGTTGTCGAAGTCCTCGGCTCCGAGCACGAGCGGGGTGTAGTAGGCCAGGCAGCGGGTCTCCGGGCCCTGCGGACTGTGCTCGATGAGGATCTCGACCAGCCGGTTCCAGTCGGGGCGGTCCAGGCTGCCCTCGGACGGACCCGTGATGCCGACCGGCCACCCGCCCGACTTGCGGAGCGAAGGGAAGGATGTGTAGTCGGGCAGACGCCCCTCGGCGGCCACGGGATCGCCGGTCCGCCGGGCGAGCTCTGCCCAGCGCAGGCGGCGATAGCGTGGTCCGGGGTGCTCGCCTGTGGACTTGGCGAAGGGGTCCGAGGGGTCGGTGAACACGTCCGCGGGGTCGAGACCCGGGATGATCGCGGGACTGGTGCTGTTCCTGTTCAGGAAGGCCCGCAGGTACTCGACGTACGACATGTCGAAGGGCCCGAGTTCGTGTTCGTACATGGCATGGAGTACCCAGGCCGCGTCGGGCAGCGCCGGCGGCATGAACCCGGTGAGCCCGTCCTCGGCAGCCAGTTCCCTCAGCCAGTCGGTCTCCGCGGACGCGGCGAGCGGCCAGCGGGCGGTCGCCAGAGCGGCGGAGTTCTCGTACATCAGTTCAGGATATGAGCGCAGACCCGGTGCTGCTCCAGCGCCTCCCCAGTCTGGACGCGGCTGCCCTTCGGCTAGCCGTCACGGAAGAGCGGTCAGAACCCTTCAGTTGGCCCGTTAGAGCGTGTCTTCAAAGGGGCTTGAGCCAGGGGAACAGGGATGCGATGGTGACGGCTGCCTGGTAGGATTCGCGGGTTTTGTCGTAGCGGGTGGCGATCGTGCGGTACTGCTTGAGGCGGTTGAAGCAGCGTTCGACGACGTTGCGTTTCTTGTAGAGCTGTTTGTCGAAGGCTGGTGGTCTGTCTCCGTCGCGGCCGCGGCGGGCTCGGTTGGCCCGCTGGTCTCGGCGTTCGGGGATGGTGTGGCCGATCCCGCGTTTACGCAGGTAGGCGCGTGTCTTGCGGGAGCTGTGGCCCTTGTCGCCCAGGACGTGGTCGGGGCGGGTTCGGGGCCGCCCGGGCCCGGCCCGGCGGACCTTGATGGTGTCCATGACCTCCTCGAAGCGGGTGCGGTCGGCGGCGTTGCCGCCGGTGAGGACGAAGCCGAGCGGCCGGCCGCGGCCGTCGCAGGCCAGGTGGATTTTCGTGGTCAGTCCGCCTCGGGATCGTCCGAGGGCGTGATCACATATTTCGTCCCCCTGCCCTGCCCCTTTTTGCGGGCGCCCGCGGCATGCTGATGGGCCCGCGTGACCGTGGAGTCGACCGACACCAGCCAGTCGATGTCACCGGTCGCGTCCTTCTCCGCCTGGACCGCAGCCAACATCCGCGTGAACGTCCCGTCCAGCGCCCACCTGCGGAAACGCGTGTACAGAGTCCTCCAGGGCCCGTACCGTGCCGGCACATCACGCCACGCCGACCCCGTCCGCAGCTTCCACACGATCCCGTTCAGCACCCGCCGGTCGTCCAGCCGCGGCCGCCCCGAGGACGACCGCGGCAACAACCCGGACAGCGCTTCCCACTCCACATCCGTCAGCTCATGACGACGCACCATGCCGACATGATCCCCCATCAGAACCCTTTGAAGACAGGCCCTAGCCGTTTAGTTGGCCTGGGTGTGCGTTGTTGCAGGCCCGCAGGCCTGATCCTCGGCGCTGTTCAGGTACTGGTTGCTCGGACTGAGCGGGGTCGGGCGCGCAGGGCAGGCAGCCGTGCACAGTCTTGCGCTTCGGCCAGGCTCTCGCCCAAGGTCAGGAGCGAGAGGAGCCGCACCGGCCGGCCGGCTGTGGCAGCGGCCTCCAGTTTGTGGTGGCCGTCGAGGAGGAAGTGGGTCAGGCCCCAGTGCACGGAGGGGTCATCTCCCAAGTCGTGGGCGGGCTGGCACACGTCCAGCGTGGAGATCGCCACTGCCGTGGGGACCGTTCCCTGCTTCATGAGCGCGACGTACTCCTCGACGCGCTTCCTCTCGTTCCACGTCGGGGGGACCATGGGCACAACGAACTCGTAGAGGTGGGCGTCCGCGTCGACGGCGGTCTCGAAGGTCCGGTAGTACGGGGTGTGCGGGTGCTCCGGGAGGCCCCAGAACTGATCGATCCCCCACGTCGTGACCTGCTCGCCGCTGAAGTAGTCGCCTTCCTGGCCGGGGACGACCAGCCGGGGTTCCACGCCCAGGAGCAGCGGAAGGTACTCGCCCTCCGGCAGCAACGCACCGAACGCATCGATCACGCGGTCATCGTCCGGATCGTCCAGTGCGCCGGTGAGCTGTTCCTGCACGATCTCCAGGGACAACTTCTCCCTCGCGCCCTCCAACCGGCGGAACAGCAACGGGCACGTTCCGCAGTAGAAGCTGAGCTCGAAGGCAGGCTCGTCGTCGACCATGAGCAAGCGGCGCCGTGGCCCCCCGCCGATCTCCTGCAGTTCCGTGTCGAAGCGCAGCCGCGCCTCGGGGGCAGGGAGGCCGAGGCTACGCGGGTCGCCCAATTTGATCATCACGCACCGACCGTACGGGACGCCGTGGATCGGCTCCACCGACTACTGAGCGCGTATCTGGCCGGACGGGCCAACTACAGCGCTAATTCACAGTATGTCTGGTGGCCAGGGCGGTGATGGCGGGGCTGGTCACGCCCTGGGCCGCGCGGCCCAGCTCGGCCATGTCCGCGGCTCCCGCCCCGGGCCCGGGTGCAGGCCGCGCCGGGCGGCGAGCCGTGAGGGAGGCTCTGGGGTGACGCCCCCGCCGGTGGAGCCGATGCTGGCGCAGGCCGCGGAGTCGGTGCCGGGCCCTGGTGTGCTGCGGGCAGGGGTGGCCTACGAGCAGAAGCTGGACGGCCACCGGGCGATCGTCTTCACCGCGGCGGCCCGGGTGGGCGGGTGCTGGTGCAGACCCGTCGGGGGTCGCTGGTGCAGGACCGGTTCCCCGATCTGGTGGCGGCCGCCGAGGGGCAGTTGCCGCACGGCCTGGTCCTCGATGGCGAGCTGGTCGTCTGGGCCGGAAGCGGGGCACTTGCCGTGCGAGGCGTTGCAGCGCCGGGCCGCCGCCCGCTCCCAGGTGGCGCCGCCGGCCTCGCCGCCCGGTGGCCGGCCTACTTCGCCTTCGACATCCTGCAACAGGAGGGCAGCGAGCTGATGGGCTACCCCTACCGCCAACGCCGCCTCCGGCTGGCAGCCCTGTTCGCCCTCCACCGACTCACGTCCCCTTGGGCGCTGTGCCCGATGACAACCGACCTGCTCAAGGCGCAGCAGTGGCTGGAGTCCTGGACCGAGATCCCCGGGGTCGAAGGCATCGTGGTCAAAGCCATGAACCAGCCCTACCGGCCAGGACCCAGAGGCTGGTACAAACTACGTCACCCGTAACAGGACCGAGGCGATCATCGGAGCGATCACCGGAACCCTGATCCGACCCCAGCTCCTCCTGCTGGGACGCCGCGACGCGTACGGTCACCTCCGCGCGATCGGCCGCACGGCACCCCTCCGTGCCGAGATCGCGCGCCTGGTCGGGGGCATGTGATCGCGGCCGATGCCGGACATCCCTGGGAGGGCCGGCGGTTCGCATCGGTGTGGGGCACCCGGGACATCCTGGTTATGACCCTCGTACACCCCGAGCTGGTCGTGGAGATCAGCGCCGATACGGCCGTCGATCGAGGCGCGTTTTCCGGCACCCGGTCCGTTTCAAACGGCTGCGCCTGGACGTGACCGTGGAGGAGGTGCCGCTGTTCAGCGAGGGCCCGGGCTCGGCGCCCGGCTGAAGGCCTGAGTGGGCACCTGCAACACCTGAGTGGGCACCTGCAACAGAGGGGGAGGGGCAGGTGCCCACGGGTGCGGCCGGAGGCCGCTCACCGAGCCGGCCGCGCCGCAGCCTCCAGCGTAAATTCAGCAGGTGCGAGGAGTCACGGGCCAGTCGTGGAGGCATGTGCAGGCCGCGTGCGCGCGCGTGGCCGCGCCGCCGACGAGCGCGGTGGCCGTCACCACCGACCCATCGTGCCGCTGACCTGGCGAGTCCAGCCCGTCAAGACGTCGCGATCTGCCTGACGTCCAAGGCCCACCCGCTCGACGAGCTCGACAGCCCCCGTGGTCGACGTCGACTGGCGGCCCCGCGTTAGGCGCGGGGCGGCCATCCGGCGGCGAAATCCACGCTGTCTCGTGCGTGCTGGGCGCGTTCTTCGATGAGCCGGTGGAAGCCCGCCAGGGCGTACCGCTCCCCGGTGGCCGAGCCGGGGCCGGGAATGCCCGCGACCTCGGCCATGCACCGCTGGGGTTGAGGCTGCCAGCCGGTGACCAGGACTCTCAGGCCCAGGCGCTCCGCGCGCCGGTGCACGTCCAGGAGGTGGAGCAGCCCGTCGGCATCCATGAACGCGACACCGTGCAGGTCCACCAAAAGATCCCGCTCATCGGAGGTGACCTCGTCCAGCGCCCGCCGGAGCGTTTCCCCCGCGCCCTCGTCGAGTTCCCCGACGGCGCTGACCAGGACCGAGATGCCGCAGTGCTGGACGCCCACAGTGATCAATGGTTCTCCTCCGCCTGCCGCAGTGCTTGCGTGCCTGCGGGCTTCCATCCTGGCGTCGCCGTCCCCGGCGCCGGGGCGAGGCACGCTGAAGTGTGCGGGCCGGCCACGGCCCCGGGGGTGGTTGTGGGGCGAATGCCGTTACCGCTCGGGGGCAGGGGGCACTCATGGGTCCTGTGGCCCGTCCGCGTGAGAGGACCGGCCCCGCACCCGAGCAGACGAAGACGAAGGAGTACGAGGATGACAACGGCACGCGAGATCATGACGCCGGACGCGACGTGCATCGGCGCCCAGGAGACGGTCCTCGAGGCCGCGAAAAAGATGACCCAACTGGGCGTCGGCGCGCTGCCGATCTGCGGCACGGACGAGAAACTCAAGGGCATGCTCACCGACCGGGACATCGTGGTGAAGGTCCTGGGCGCGGGCAAGGACCCCGGCCAGGTGAAGGCCGGCGACCTCGCCCAGGGCGAGGCCGTGACCATCGGCGCCGACGACGACGCCGCAGAGATCCTGCGCACCATGAGCGAGCACCAGGTCCGCCGGCTCCCCGTCATCGACGGGCACACGCTGGTCGGCATCGTCGCACTGGCCGACGTCGCCCGCGCCCTGCCGGATGCGAAGGTCGGCGACCTGCTCCAGACGATCTCGCAGAGCTGACCAGCCCGCGCCGCCGGCCCCACCTGCCGGTCTCACGGCCCGTCGATCACAGCCTCCGTCGGGATACGGCGGCATGGACGGTCTCGGCCCCGGTGGCGCGGTGGGATGTCACAGCGTTCCGCAGGGTGCGGCTGAGCAGGCTGGTGGGTCCGGTGCGGGGCTTCCCGGTCCTCTCTGGTGGGTACAGGCTGTCGACGAGGTCCAGGAGCCTGCGGGGCTGTGGCCGCCAGTTGTACGCGAGGAACGCGATGCCTCGCTCGCCCGCGCGTCGGGCGAGGTCGAGGAGCCGGTGCATGCCCGTGACGTCCATGAACGTCAGGCGCTGCATGTCGCACGCCAGCACGGCGACGCCTTCGGTGAAGGCGGCTTGCACGTCGTCAAGAGCCGATCTGGTGTCCAGGTCGAGTTCCCCTGCGAGGGTCACGTGCAGGGTCGGACCGTAGCGCCTCACCGTGATGTCGAAGTCGCATTCCATGCCGTCTCACCTCGCCGCGACGATCGGCCAGGCTCGATGCGTGCCCGCCCGGCTTCCGGGGAGATGGCCTGATTGGATGCACACGCCCTGAAACGGCAGCAAGCCCACCTTCACCATAGGCCCGTCCGGACGCTCCGGCGGGCCCGCAATGCGGCGGTTCCAAGGCCCGGTGCCGAAGGGCCTTCGGGCCGGAGCTCCAGGACTCGCTCACCCGGCGGGCCAGGCCTGGGAGCCGGGGCATGACAGGACCCCGCCGGGGATTACGGGCCCGGCGGGGTCCTGCGTGCGGGGGTATGGCGGGGTCTGGCCGGCCTCAGAGCTCTTCGTCGCGCATCTCGTCCTCGCCGCGCTCGCGGCTCATCTCCTCCTCGCGGCGCCGCTTGAGCTCCTCGGGGCTCTTCCCGCGTGCGCCGGCGTCGGGGTGGACGGGGTCCTGGCCCGTGCGGGGCATGCGCTGCTGCTCCTCGCGGCCCTTGCCCGGCTCCTGGCGCTTGTCCTGCATACCGCCCATGACGGCGACTCCTTTTGCGATGCGTGGCGGGGGATTCCCTCTCGCCACATTCACACGGGGAGTGACACGTCGCATCATTTACGTCACCGAGCGTGGTGGGCGGGTGATGCCGGGCCGGGGGAGGCCGGGTCGGCGTGCGGGCCACGGTGCCTGACTGGACGATGGCGGCGTACCCATCCGCTTCCGCCGTCAGGAGCCCGCTCATGCTGGAGCGCACGTTGAAGAACGACCGCACCGAGGTCACCTTCGTCCTTCCCGCCGACACCCCGCCCGGCCCGGTGAGCGTGGTGGGCGACTTCAACGACTGGCAGCCCGGCGTCCACACCCTCAAGACCCGCAAGGACGGCAAGCGCGCGGTGACGGTCGCGCTGCCCAGTGAGAGCGTCCACTCATTCCGGTATCTGGCCGCCGGGGACTACTGGTTCAACGACGACAGCGCCGTCGACCTGGATGGGCCCAACAGCCGCCTCCACACCTGATCCACGCGGCCCGGCCCGGACCTGATACCGCAGTCGTGCCCCCGGGTGCGGGTCAGGCCGGCCGCAGGGGGTCGGTGCGAGCGAGGGAGATCCGCGGTGGTGCTCAATCCCCCGGTGGAGCCGATGCCGGCGCAGGCCGCCGCGCAGGTGCCGCCGCCGGGCGTGCTGCGGGATCAGGCGTACGAGCAGAGGATCCGGTGGGTCGTGCGACCGCCCACACTGCCCCGGCGCGGACCAGCCCCTGTCAGGGGATGTCCCGGCCGATCGCCCTGATCACGTCGGCAAGCCACACCAGGTGGTGGCCCACTGCTTGATCCTGGTGGGCGAGTAGATCCTCAAGGTGCTGCCATGACTCCGAAAGCCGCCCGATCGTGAGGTCCCCGGGCTCGTTGAAGACATCGTGGAGCGAATCGTTGGGCACGGACCAGAAGTAGTCCTCCTTGAGAGTCACGGTGGGGCCGGCTGACGCTTCTACGTGCCGAAGCGCCGCATCAACAACGCGACGCAGCTGATCGATCGGAATCTGCAAGGGTTCGCTGGTCATGGACACCAGCTTGACGCAGCCACCCCGGCAACGACCCACCGGACCGGGCCTAACCGGTGATCGTTCCGGTCACGGCTCCAGCCGCACCTGCGGGTCCCCCGGGCCGCCCACGCGGCCCGGGGGACCGGGCGTCCGCCACGGCGGCACGCCCGTTGCGGAGTGGGGCGGGAGGCTCGGAGAAGGCGGCCCGCCGCGGTGTGGCGGGCGGGAGCGTTTCGCCTGTCGGCAGGATCACCGTGAGCCACGCGGCACTCCACGCTAGGCCGACATCAACGTGCTCTGCTGCGGGCCACGATGCTGAGGCATGGTCCGCGGCGCGATTCTCGTTTCCCCGGTCTGGCCGCACGTGGCTGCCGCGATGGGTGGTCTCGACGGCGGGGCGTGGACGTGCGGCGGTTGCTCACCGGCGCGCATGCGGCCAGGGTGGGAGGTCACCCGGCCGGTCGCCGTCTGGCAGAGCGGCCCTGGCCGGTCTGGTATCCGGGACGGAGAAGAGCGGACCTGTTGCGGGCGCGTCAGAAGGCGGCTGGCGCCCTGTTGAGGCAGGGGGTTGGGGCCGGCGCGCACGGGGGGAGAGCGCCAGCCCCCTGAAGGGCCGCCGGGCGCGGGGGCGGTGCTTCGGCGGCCGTAGTGTGCGTGGCCCCGGGACGGCTTGGTTTAGGAACAGGCCATCGGCGCGGTGCGGCGGTTGAACTGTAAAGCATGCATGGCATCAAGGCGTAGCCGACCCGTCGGAGGAACGAGGCTCGAGACCGTCTTTGCTCACGGCTCACGGCCGGGAGTCCCCGCCCCCGGGGGTTACACGGCCCCGACCGTTGCCCGGGTGCGGGGCGTTGAGCTGGGCAGGGTGTGGCGTACACCTGGTGCAGGTTGGTGTCGTTTCGCAGGTAGCCGGCATGGCGTGTGTGTAGGGCTCGCTTCCCTATCGGCCGCCCACTGCCTTCCCTACTGCGCCCTCCGATTCAGCCCCTGGCTGCTACGGATTCGGGGGCACCCAGGCCCGTGGCAGGGTGACCGTCGCAGGAGCAGAAATGCTGACGGAACGGAGAAGCCCATCGGCAGCCGGACCATTCGCCCGGTGGAAGTGCACAGTGCCGCCGGAGAACGTCGCGGCGTTGAAGTCCACCATACCGTTGGAGAACGTAGCGCCTTCGAACTCCACCACACCGCCGGAGAACGTCGCGGTGCTGAAGGAGACGGTGAGGTTGCTTCGGTTTGGCGGACATCCGAGATCTGGGCTCGTGCCCGGGAAGGGGTGTCCATGATGGAGAACATGCCGAAGAAGAAGCCGCGGCCCAGGCGGCATTTCACGGCCGATTCTACCTGGCCACCGTGATCGACATCGCCTCCCGGCGCGTTGTCGGCTGGGCCACCTCCGACCACCTGGGCACTTCACTGGCCGCGGACGCTCTCAAGGCCGCCTGCCACCAGCGGCAACCGCAAGGGATGGTCGTCTTCCACTCCGACCGCGGCAGCCAGTACAAGGCCCTCGCCGAATAGACCAGGGCGACCAGCGCGCCGGCCCCGGCGACCACCCCGAAGGAGAGTTTCACCAGGTCGAAGAGCGTGCTGGCGTCGAGCTTCGCGGTGCTGTCGATCTCCCGGACGTCCAGCAGGACGATCAGACCGTAGAAGACGCTGCCCGCTGCCAGGACTGCGGCAGTGAAGGTGACCGTCAGGTCACGGCCGACCTTCCACAGTCGCAACTCCCGATCGTTCGGGGCTGATCGCGGCCGTCGGATGACTGTCATGCGGATGAAGACCAGGCTTGAAGGCCGATGGTTGCGGTGTGCTGGGTAAGTCAGAACGCGAGCGACCGATTCAGCCAACGGTAGGGATCAACGGCGCAGGTCAGAGCGGCAGTCGTGCCACCGCGTTTCATGAGGGTGTTTCAGCCGCTGGGGTACTTGCAACGACCTGTGACCACGAAAATCCCAGCTTGATCGCCGCCCAAGCGGCATGTTTCACGAGCGACCGCGTATGAAACACCCCCATCGCCGGCCGGGACTGTCCTGGGGCGGGTATTGATCCGTGATCAATGGGTGGTTCGGGTGAGGTCCTTGAGCCGGATCATCGAGGCGCGTAGGCATCCGAAGGCCAGCCACCGGCCGGGGGTACGACCAGTGCCGCTCCGAGCCCCGTGCCGCTCGTACCATCCCCAATGCACCCCCTCCTGGTCCTCGCCCCGAACGCCTGCTACGCCTTCGGTACGACCTTCCGTGTTCTAGGCACCGCTGAACCCGAAGTTCACGATCATGAGTCCTCCGCAGACCATGCCCAGGAACACCGCGCCCTTGTAGCAGGAGCCGAAGTCCAGCCCGGGCCGGGCCCCGGCGTGCAGGACCCGCTCAGGGCGCTCGGGAAGATAGCGCACCGGCACGGTGTCCCCCTTCGCGTAGGGTATGTCCGCCATCTCGGTCCGCACGTCCCGCCCGTCTGGTGTGTGGAACCCAAGGACCAGAACCCGCCGGCTGGACAGATACCCGTCAGTGGAGCGGCTGTTCATCACGTAGGTCTCCAGGCATCTGGCCTCTGCCACGAGCCCGTCCCGGAAAATCCGTCTGTTCTCCTTGCCGCTGCGCACCAGCCAGACCACTCCCACGGCTCCCACGACGGCAAGCATCAGCCCGAGCAACGCCATGCTCAGCCCGTTTGCCGCACCCACAGCAAGCATTCCCTACTCCTTCATCGATGACCCGGCTCGCACCCTGTGCGCGAGCACATCCCCTTAAGGATGTGCTGTACGGATCAGCGGTTCCCGCTCCTGGGCACTAAATTGAGGAATGCCACCAGTCACGAACACCCCCGAGCGGTCCCGACAAGGCAAGCGCATCCTCGGCGGGCTGCGCAGGTCGCCACCTGGCGGCGTGGCGGAGGAGCTGGGAGTCGACGGCAGCACACGGGGCAGGCGCCGCTCCGCGCCGGCCACGACCGCCCATGCATGCTCGGTCACGCGCTCGCCGCGAGACGTGCCGCTGGTTCCACTCGAACTGCTGCTGCAACCGCTGGGGATACGAGCCGTACCTGCCGATCGGCACGTACGGAGCGAGGTACACCATTTCTCGTTCAACAACTGCACGCGCGTCATGCCATACGCACTACCGAACCAGCCCGCGCCGCAAGGCTGAATCCCCCAGACTGATCACCACTCAATGTGCGCCATAGCTGACCGTGCAGACCCCCGGGCGGTGGCCGCCGAGGCCGAGCATGGCGAGAACGATGAGGGTGGGGCGTCGAAGTCGAAGACGATGCGGTGATCAGCCGGATTTTGGTGTTCATGCTCTCGGCCAGTCCGTTGCGACACGCACGACGCATGTTTTTGAACTTCCCCGGCCCTGTTGCCATGTTGGAGCCGTGACCGAGCAGCGGAAATCTATTTAAAGATCAGCCGAAGTGTGCCCTACAGTCCGCCTATGACAGAGCGAGCACGAATCGCGATACCACAATGGGCCCACCGTGACGCGCGCGGAGCGTGTGAGCACCGTGCCGCCGGAGCGGCGCCTACTGGAGGGCCTTTCACGCGCAGGGACGCACATTCGACTACCTGTGCCCAGCATGCGCATCCGGCCCCAGCCCTGACCCCTCGGGAGGTCTGGTACCGGTGTCTCCGGACCTCGTGGACCGTCTTGAGCGGGAGGGCGTCTGGGAGGGAGTGGTCGGGTTTCCCAACCCCGTCGATGCTCCTCAGCAGCTCGGCCTGGTGCGGCAGCCGCTCGGCGTACGCCTCGAAGGGATCCGAGCCGTTACGCCGGTGGCCGACGGGCCCGGAGAGCGCTGGATAGTCGTGTCCGACGACGGACTGATCGAGCTGGACACCGCCGGTGACGGGGCCATCCGACGCATCACGGCCCTTCCCGCCGGCCCGCTGCTCCTGGATGGCGACGCAACGCCGGTGGTTGCCACCGATCGGGTGGGGCGCTTCGTCGCCGTCGCGTCGGCGGAAGGACGCCACGGTGCAGTGATCGAAACCTCTACCGGCCGCGTCACCATGCACCTGGACCGCGGCGATTATCACGAGGACGTCTGCCGGTTCCCCCTGGCATTCGCCGACATCGCGGGCCGAACGGTCCTGGTGCATGCCACCGAGTGGAACCGCCTGGACTGCTCGGACCCCTCCACCGGTGCCCGGTTGACGGACCGCGACACCCCCCAGTACCGGACCCCCGGCGATAAAGATGCGCACTACCTGGACTATTTCTTCTGTGGCCTCAGCGTCTCCCCTGGGGGCCGACGCATCGTGTCGGATGGGTGGGTGTGGCACCCCTGGGGGGTACTGGCCATCTGGGATCTTGAGGCGTGGCTGGGTGGCAACTCGTGGGAGTCCGAGGACGGCCCGTCCCGCTTTGTGCCCGACCCGAGACCCTGGGTCTGGGATGCGCCGCGGGCCTGGATCGACGACAACCGTCTCGCGGTTTGGGGATTCGGAGTGGACAAGCACCTGCATCACGGCGTGCGGATCTACGACGTGGAGCGGCAGGAGGAAACCGACTGGTTCCCGGGGCCCACCGGCGAACTGACCAGCGACGGCACGCTGCTGTACGTCTTTGGCCCGGACAACCGTCTCGCGGCTTGGGGGTTCGCAGTGGACGAGCATCTGCATCACGGCCTGGCCGTCTACGACATAGCTACTGGCCACCGACTGCTCAGCCGCCCTGGCCTCACAGCCCGCGCCCGCCATCCCCGCACCGGCCGCCTGCTGGCGATCAGTGACGACGGAAACACAGAAATCGTCCGCATCACCAAGAGCGAATAATCACCAGCCGCGACGAGATCTTCAACTCACCCACGGAAGAAGAAGTGGCACCGGCGGCCCGAACGTCCGCGTTGGAGGCTGCGCTCGTTGGCTTCGTAGGTGATGACGAAGAGCGTTTGATGCCGAGTTTCGGGTTCTGGCACAGATCTTGGGGAGCAGTCGCAGAGAGTGATGGACGTTCGAATCTGCTCACGGCATGGCTATTCGAGGGGTAGGTAGTCAGGTGACGGATGAACAAGCTCGGGATGATCCGCCTCGTACCGATCGCCGTGGATCGCCGGCATCGCCCAGTGCCAGGCCTCGTCGTGAAAGATCAGTCCTCGGTTGGCCGCTTCGGCGGGCTCGTACGGATACCGCTCCAGGGCGGCTTCCCCGGCTTCTTCTGGAGACAACCCACCATGATGCTGCATGGCCCACGCGTAGCCGCGCCGCTCTGAATGCAGGCAGTCGAGGTACTCCGTTTCGCTCCATGCCACAGCCCAACGGTAGTGCTGTCGACGGTCGGTCAGTTCCCCATGTCAAACGTCAGACAATTCCCCACCGTCTCACGCCCAGCCGCTGTACGGTCAGGTCGACCGACGGGGGTTCAGAGTGAACGTCAGTCGAGACGAGCGTCGAGCTCAGGTCGATGCGGTGCGCGCGCGAATGCGGTGCGCGGTCCGCAGTCCCTGCTTGGCGGCGGTTGCCACGAGGCCGCCGAGGGTGGTTCTGGCGAGGTCGTGGGCGGCGAGGCGTTCCAGTGCCGGCAGGGCCCGGTCGTCGGCGGTGGAGCCGAGAGCGCGGCAGGCCAGTGCTCGGAGGTCCGGGTCGGGATCGGTGGTGAGGGCGATCAGGTCGTCCACCACCGGCGGGCCGAAGGCAGCGATCGCTGAGGCGAGATGACTGGCCTTCGGGTTCCGGCGTTCCATCATGGCCTGCCAGAGCGCAGCGAGTGCCCGGTCGCCGCCGATTTGGCCGAGCGCCAGGGCGGCCCTGCTGCGTACCCAGGTGGTCTCGTCGTTCAGCCGGGCTGTCAAGGCGGGCACGGCGGCGTGTTCCTCAAAGAGGCCGAGCGCCTCGCAGGCACCCTCGCGGACCATTGGATCGGGATGCTCCAGCAGGGCGGTGATCAGCGGAACGGCCTGGTGGAAGCCGAGTTCCGCACAGGCGAGCGCCGACCACCGCACCCCGCGGTGCCCGGTGTCGGCGAGCGCGCGCAGTAGGCCCGGTTCGACGCTCGCGTCGCCGAACAGGGCGATCCGGTTGAGTGCCTTGGTCCAGACAGTGACATCCTGCGTCCGGTGGTCGGAGGCGACCTCGGACAGGGCCGCCCGGGCCTGCGGATGGCCGAGCTCGGCCCATTCCAGTAGGGCGTCGATCGCCCGCAGCCGGATCGTGCGGTTCCTGCTCAACTCGGCGGCGTGGACGGTGACGAGGGATGTCGGCCCGTCCGGCGGGTGGCCGAGTGCGTCCCCGAGCGGGCCGGCGAGCGGTGGTTCGAGCTCGCCCAACCACAGGGCCAGTGGGCCGATTCGGGTGCCGACGTCCGCGTCGTAGCGGCCGTCGCCCCGCAGGTTCGCGGCCAGCTTGGCGACCGTACGGAACAGCAGCCGTGCGCGGTCCGATGGGGAATCAGCGAGGGCGTCGAGTCGGCCGGACATCGCCGCGGTGACGGCGGTCGGCGGGCGACCGGTGGCCTCCAGGACCGCCTCCGCCCAGGCGAGTGGCTCTCCCTGACGCTCGTAGAGCTGGCGACCCCACAGGCGGAGGACGGCGTCACGGTGGTCGGTCATCCCAGGATCGTTCCAGCAGGGAACACCGACAGCCAACGGATTTTTCCTCGCGGTCAGTCGGGTGCCAGATCATCTCGGCATTACTCCGGCAGTCTTTTGTTACGAGCACCATCAACGGTCAGCGTCCCCCTGGGGAATCGTGACCGCCAGGGTGGCGAGGTACCTGACGCTGATCATGCAGATCGTGGGAATTACTTGATCGTTTGACAATGCGGTCCCAAAGGGGCTGCGGAGTGCTACTGGAGCAGGATCATCTTCCGAAGGAGGTCGAACCCGGCTCGCCCGTAGAGCTGCCTCTTGATCTTTTTGATTCGGTTGACGGCTCCTTCGACGCTGCCGGAGCTCCACTCCAGGGTGAGGCCGGCGGTCACGGCGTCGAGGTCTCGCAGGATATGGAGTGCGAAGCCCCCAGGTCCTGCCAGAGATGGAACCGGTCGGCGACCTGCACGGCGTCGGGTGCACCGCGCCGGGCGCCCTCTGCGTAGGCGCCGGCGCGGTCGCGGCAGATGATCTCCACACCCGGGTGATCGGTCAGCCAGGCCGCCATGGGCCGGCTTCGCGGGTCGGCGACACGTCGACCCCGCGGTGGGACTCGCCGCAGGTCAGCACGGTCGAGTAGGTCTGGCGCCGGCAGGTCGCGAAGTCGTCGACGCCCAGCGCCCGCGGTGTGTCGAACGAGGGATCCGGCAAGGCCATGCCCCTTCGTAGCAAGGTCATGCGACCCGTGCCAAAGCCAAGGTGCGCGGCCGGGCGGGCGCCGGCCCGTCCGGCCAGCGCGAGCCCGCTCCAGGACGTGGTTGAGGCGGCCCGTGAAGCGCTGATACGGCCTCGCCAACTGCGTGAACGGCTCGGCGAACGTGCGGCGCGAACAGCCGTCCCATCCACATATGAAGCGCCGCACCGTGAGTCTGATCAAGACGCATCGCTCGCCGAGCGGGAGGTCCTTCAACCTGCGCTGATAGGTGCCGTGCACCCGATCCGAGTAGGACCTGCAGTCCGGGCACACGGCTCCTCCGGCCCTGCCCCGCGCCAGCACCTCGACGATGCCCGAACTCGTCGAGACAGCCTCAATGCCAACGTCGCCCACGCAGTGGAAGACCATCGACTCCCAGAATGACTCGGTCCGCATGAGCAGTACCGTCGCGGGTCGCAGTCAACTGCGGCAGAGGGTTCCTCAGACCTGATGGAGCGTCACTGGAGCGGCTTCGGCAGCGGAGCGTACGCCGTCGCCGACCCATCCGCCCTACACAATCGAACACTGAGACCACGCTCCGTGACTGCTCCCCAAGATCTGTGCCAGAACCGAGTTTCGGCAGCGGATGTTGATCTAGCCGAGTGGAAATGTCACTGAGTTCCGGGTTCTGGCGCAGATCTTGGGGAGCCGTTGCGGAGGGTGACGACGTTGTTCGATTAGGGGACTACATCATTTGGTGCTGGCTAGGTTCCTGGATATGAGCACGGCGAGCTGGTGCAACCGCCGGCAGTACTGAGCTCCTGCAGGGTCGTTGATCTCAGGGATGACGCGGTCCAGGTCCTCGATGCAGCTGTGCAGGATGCGGCCGTTCTCCGTGTCGAGTGTGCCGTCGTTGTCCAGCCACGCAAGAACGCAGCCAGCGGTGTACAGGTCGAGCAGCCACACGTCTGTCCCCCCGATCTCGGCACGCCGTAGGCTGTCGGGGAAGGGGGCTTGGCGGTGTTCCTGCCAGAGACGACCTGCGGTCTGCACTTGCTCAGTTGATACGCTCACTTGAGCCATATTGCAGTAGCCGTTGCGTAGGTCCGAGCGTCCTGTGGGGTTCTGGACGGCCGACCTCTGATGGCGAACGTGCTCGCCCGTGACACACCAACACCGTTGGCGGGCGCTACTGAAGCAGGATCATTTTGCGGAGTAGTTCGAATCCGGCTCGGCCGTAGAGCTGTCTTTGATCTTCTTGATGCGGTTGACGGCTCCCTCGATGCTGCCGGAACTCCAGTCCAGGGTGAGGCCGGCTGTCACGGCGTCGAGGTCTCGGTGCAGGTGGAGTGCGAAGCCGCTGAGGCCGGGTAGCTGACTGGCGTCGACCGAGTCGATCCAGGCAGGAAGCGTGGCACCCAGACGGTTGCTGAGTATCTCGCCGAAGTCGCGGACATGCCTGGCGGCTGATTCCAGTTCGGGGCAGCGCGTCAGGACATCCTTCAGGCCGGCGCGGTCGTCCTCGCTCAGCGCGGTGGGGTGTCGGGTGAGCCAGCCGGTCACCTGGCGCACCGTCGGGGGCCGGGGCGCCGCGCCGGCCGGAGCCCGGCGGAGGCTGGCGATGTGGGCGCGGACCATCTGGTATGTGACGGGCGCGTTGGCGGCGGCGAGTTCGCTGTGGAGGTGGGTGACGCTGGTGCATCCCTCGGCAAACCGTCGTTCCAGGTAGGGCTTGTAGGGGTCCAGTCTGCTGGGCCTGGGCCGGTTGTCGCGGATGGTGTCCTGCCAGCGTGCGGCGTTCGCGTAGCGGAGCACGGTGTTGAGGCCCCAGCCCAGGTGCCGGGCGATCGCCCGGCGTGAGTGGCCTTGGGCAAGCAGCTCGTGGACCAAGGCGTGTGCGGCCTTCTTGCGCTCGGCCCGCCGGCCTACGGGTGCCGAGTCGTCCGGCGGTCGACCGGCAGGCCCTCCGGTGGCCTCCGGCAGCATGCCGCTGGGCGACGGGTCGCGCAGGCAGTCGCGGTGGGCGGCGACGCAGGTCTCCACGGCTCTGCCGAGGCCCTGCCACAGGTGGAACCGGTCGGCGACCTGCAGGGCGTCGGGGGCACCGCGCCGGGCGCCCTCGGCGTAGGCGCCCGCCCGGTCCCGGCAGATGATCTCCACGCCTGGGTGACGGATCAGCCACGCGGCTAGCGGACCGGCTTCACGTGTCGGGAGGACATCGACCACTTGGTGGTCTTCGACGCTGGTCAGGACGGTGGAGTAGGTCTGGCCGCGGCGGATCGCGAAGTCGTCCACGCCCAGCACACGCGGAGTACTGAACTCCGGATCGGGCAGTGCCACGACCCTGCGTAATAGGGTCATTCTTCCCGCGCCGAAGCCCAGCCGGGCTGCCAGCCGGGCGCCGGCCCGCCCGGCCAGCGCGAGTCCCACTCGCTCCAGGGCGTGGTTGAGCCGCGTGGTGAACCGTGCGTGCGGGGCGGCGAGCCGCGAGAACGGCTCGGTGAACGTCCGGCGCGGGCAGTCCGCCGCTCCGCAGATGAAGCGCCGGACCGTCAGCCGGATCACAAAGCCCTGCTCAGCGAGCGGAAGGTCCTTCAGCCTGCGCTGGTATCGGTCGTGGACTCGGTCCGAGAAGCGGCCGCAGTCCGGACATGCAGAGCCGGCCGCCCAGCCTCTCGCCACCACCTCGACCATGCCGAACGCGGCCGTAACCGCCTCGACATCCACATCATCGATCCCCTCGAACACCAGCGAGTCCCAGAACAGTGCATCGGTCTGCATGACCAGCACCATCACCGCCCACAACCGACCGCAGCAGCGGCCAGCAGACACCTGAGGGAGCGTCACTTCCAGCTGTCCGACGACAAGGCGTACGCGGTCTCACACGAACCCGACTCCTCGCAATCGAACATCGGGGTAACGCTCCGCGACGACTCCCCAAGATCTGTGCCAGAACCGAGTCCCGACGGCGGATGTACACGTCTTCGGGAGGCGCCCCGACTGAGCCGTGGTCGATGTTCACGAGAATGGGAGGCACCTTGTGGCCCCTCCCGCTGGCCGGGTTGAGGTACGCCGCGGCTGGGCCGCGCGCCGACGTCAGCGCGCCCCGTATGGTGGTCTGATGTTCGATCGTTTGGAGATCAAGGTGTTGCCGCCGGGACCCCGGTTCGCCCCCCAGGTGCGATTCTGGGTCAACGGCGAGGACGTGGTCGAAGAGGCGGTTGGCGAAGGCGGCCGCGGACCGTACGCGGCTGATGCGCTGCCGGCCGACCGTCCTACCCCTCTCTGGGCGACCGGCGAGGCCCGCCGCCTGGAGCTGGGGGAACCGGACTGCACCGGTGGCTGCTGCGGCTTCCTGACCGTGATCGTCCAGCGGTTCGGGGAGATCGTGCAGTGGTCGGACTGGGAAGTTCCGTGGGCGGCGCACACCCCCGTGCCCCACCCTCCGCCGGAGCTCCACTTCGACGCGAGTCAGTACGACACCGAAGTGGCTCGCGCTGAGGCGGACCGCTGGTGGCAGGTGTACCTGTAGCCCAGCACGACGCGACCCGGCCCGCCTGCGGTACCGGCCTCACGTCCTTGGCCAACGGGGGGCCCAGTCAGCCCAGGTGCTGTTGATGAGGATCTCTGAAATCGGCTGTGGCCGATATTTCGTGACGGCTTCCCAGGGGGTACGGTCAAGCGGGCTCCACACAAGGAGGATTCATAGATTCCGATGGACACCTGTACCGGCTCCGGCGCGATGTGACGCGGTCGGAAGGACCACCCACTCTTCTCGACGTGACCGGGGTGGACGTTCTGACTCAGGCCGGCGGCATAGCCTGCTTCTGGATCCGCGAGAACATCGCCGACCGTGTCGAGGTGCTCCATGGGAACCGCCTGGTCCTCTCCATTTCACGGTCCGACGTCCAGGTACTCGATGATCCGCACGGCCAGGACACCTATCGGGTCCGAACAGTCGACCGCCAGGACGTGCCGGTCGGTTGTGCTGCCCACCTGGTAGACGCTCTGCTGGTCGCTGAGCAAGCACTGGTCTCCACCAGTACATGGGGAGCGGTGGAGATCCGTAGGGGCCATTCCCTCGTCGCACTTTTGACCCGAGCGGACCTGGGCCACATTTCCATGCGCCCTTCCTCAGGGCACGTCCGTATGCGGGCACGGAACGCCGGAGCCGGTGCTGGACCGGCCGCTACTCTGTGACTGTCACGAAATGCACGCCACAGCCCTGAAATGGCTGTGGCTGATATTTCGTGACGGGAGTGCGACGGTGTTCACCGTGGCCGAGGTCGAGCGTCTGATGCGGGGGGAAAACCGCCCGCTTTCGAACGGGGGCGTCTCCACGGGTGCTGGAACCTAGCTGCCGATTGGCACGAATGGACCATTGGAGTTGCTCCGGTCCGGTAGACACGAACGGACTGGCGTCATGTCAGGGAGCCGCCAGGTAGGAGACGTGATCGGGTGGCTCCGGCACGCCACGCCAAAGGGCCCGCGTCGTGGCGGCCTGGGCATCTGGACGAAACCCGCTCAGATGCGCTGCCTTCCGGTGCGGGAAATAGAGGAGCCCCTGATGTCACGGCAGAACCTCCGAGCGAAGGCTTCTCTCCTCGGTGCTCGGCGTTCGGGTCCCGCCCGGCTCATCGCCGCACTCGGCCTGGCGGCCACGGCCGGGCTCGCGCTACCGGGACAGGTCGCCCACGCCGGCGCTGCAACCGTGCGGTGCTCGGTCCCGGACCTCGTCGAGGCGATCAAGACGGCGAACAGTTCACCGGGCGCCGACACCATCCGCCTGGCCCGCAAGTGCACCTACAAGCTGACGGCCCCCGACCCCGACAACCCCGCCAACGGCCTGCCGGCCATCACCAGCGAGATCACCATCGAAGGACACGGCGCGAAGATCACGCGCGACAAGTCCGCCCCGGACTTCCGCATCCTCTTCGTGGACGAGGCAGGGAAACTGAAGCTCAACAAGTCGACGATCAGCGGCGGCAAGGCGACGGACTGCCCCAACTTCCCGGGAGGCGGGGCCTGCGGTGGCGGCATTTCCAGCCTCGGCACGCTGACGGTGAACCACAGCCAGGTGATCCACAACACCGCCGAATCCGACGTCTTCGCCGAGGGCGGCGGCATCGAAACCGGCACCTTCGAAGGCGCTGGTACGGCGACCTTGAACGACACCGAGATCAGCGGAAACACCGCCGTCTACAACGGCGAGGTTCAGAGTTCCGCAGCGGGCGGCGGGGTTTTGAACAACGGGCCGTTGACGGTGGAAAACAGTCGATTCACCAACAATACTGTCAGTGTCACCGAAAGAACCAACAGTTTTGCGTTCGGCTCCGGCCTCGCCGGTTTCGCCCGAACGACGGTCAGGAAGACCACCTTTGCCCACAACCAGGCCAGCGCCCCGGGCGGCTTCGCGCGCGCCGCTCTGACCACCGGCGCCGTGCCGCCGGACGCGATGACGGTGACTGACAGCGTCATCGCCAACAACACCGCCAGCGCCCCGGGCGGCTTCGCCCAGGGCGGCGGAGTCGCGAGCAACGCCGTTCTGTCCGTGACCGGCTCCCGTGTCGTCGACAACCACGCCAGCGCCCCGGACGGCGGCACCGCGGTGGGCGGTGGGATCCAGATCGGCGCCCTCGGCAACCTCGAACTGAGCCAGACCACAGTCCAGCGGAACACTGCCAGTGCTTCCGGTGGCGGTAGTGCTCAGGGCGGCGGAATCAACAACGCCACTGGTGGTTCCGTGAAGATCGACAAATCGAAGATCACCAATAACGCCGTTCGAGCCTCCGGCGGCGGCACTGCCCGGGGCGGCGGCATTTTCAACGGTGTCGGCTCCACGAGCCTGAACGACAGCGCCGTCACCGACAACAAGGCGGGCGACGGGGGCGGCATCTTCGAAGAGTCCGGCACCGTCACGCTGAACAGCACCGAGGTCGAGCGCAACCACCCGAACAACTGCGCCCCACCGGATGCCGTCGCTGGCTGCACAGGCTGAGTGACCGCGCCGCATTCACCGCCGTCCGGCAGCCTTCTGGGCCGCCAGGGTACGGGTCAGACGACGCGGCCAGGACGTATAGCGCGGCGAGATCGCGGCACCGAGCGGTCACGGTGGCTGGGCAAGAACGAGGGTCCGCAGCGGGAATGATGCTCGTCCGTAGGACCTGCGTTTGATCAGTTTGATACGTGTGACCTGGCCTTCGACGGCGCCGGAGCTCCAGGACAGGGTGAGGCCGTTGATGACGGCGTCCCAGTCGTTCTGGAGGAAGGCGGCGAAGCCCTGGATTGGGGGCGGCTTTTGGCCGAGGGCGCGGGTCATCCAGTGGGTGAGGTCGTGGCCTCGGCGTTCGCGGGCGATGGCGCTGAACTCGTGGGCGAGTTCGCGGGCGGTGGCCAGATTGGGGCCGGCATACAGGATCCGGTTGAGCTGTTCGCGCTGGCTGTCGGTCAGGGTGTCGGGGCGGCGCATGATCCAGGTCGTGATGCGGCGAGGGCCGGGGGATCGGCTGGCGTGGTTCAGGGGCGGCGGTGCCGGCGCGGAGGGTCGCGATGTACTTGGTGACCACAACGCGGCTGCCGCGGTAGCCGCGTTCGCGGATCTCACTGAACAGCGCGGAGGCGTTGGTCGCGCCGCTGAGGAAGCGTTGTTGCAGGTAAGGCTTGAAGCGGTTGATGTGGCCGTTGGGGCGGCGTTCGCGTGCGGAGGCGAGGATCTGGTCGAGGTCGGTGGTCACGTAGTGGCGGACGGTCTTGCGGTCCCGGCCCAGGCGGTCGGCGATCGCGCTGATCGTCCAGCCGCGTTCGCGCAGCTGGTGGATGTCGGTATGCCACTGGCGGACGCGGGCCAGGAGCTGGCCGTCCGGTGGGTCGTTCGGCTCCGGTGGTCCGATCAGCGCCGCCAGGGCAGCGGGGGACGACGGCTCCTCGGGCTGGGCCAGATCGTCGCTCTCGGCGTCTTTGCGCAGGCAGGCGCGGTGCTGGTGGGCGGTTCTTTCGACGGCGCGGGCGAGCGAGTGCAGCAAATGCCACCTGTCTGCGACCTGGATCGCGTCGGGTGCCGCGCGGGCGGCGGCCTGGCTGAACGTGCTGCACCGATCCCGGCAGATCACCTTGATCTCGGGGTGGTCGGCGAGCCAAGCGGCGACCGTGTCCGCGGTGCGGTCGGGCAGGAGGTCGATGGGCCGTCGCGTTTCGACATCGATAAGGACGGTGCCGTAGGTGGCGCCCTTGCGGAACGCGAACTCGTCGATTCCGAGCACCGCGACCTGGCCGGACGGCGGGTCCGGGAGCCGGCGGACTTCCCGCACGATCACGTCCCGACTCGCCCGTACCGGCAGGTAGCGAGCGAGTATCGGGCGCCTGCCCGGCCGCCGACGGCCAGCCCGATCGCCTGCACCATCCGGGCGAGGGCCGTGGTTCGGCGCCTGTACCTCGTGGTCAGGCTCGATACCTGCTCGGCCACGGTCCGGCGGGAGCACAGGCCGTTGTCGCAGAAGAACCGGCGGGTCCGCAGGCGCAGCAGCACCCGTCGACCTCCTAGCGGGCGGTCGGTCAGGCGCCGCATGTACGTGCTGTGCATGCGTGAAGCGGTCCCGCCGCACGAGGGGCACGTCACCGTCGGCTGCCGAGCATGCAGGTCGATCCACACGGCATCGCCGACGACGCTCACCGCATCGATGTCCAGCCCCTCGACGTCGGGCCACACCAGATCCCAGAACTGTTCGTCCCCCACGAACACCATGCTGATGAAGGGGCATTGCCGGTCATGACGGATGTTTAGAACTGGCCATCACGAAATATCCGCCACAGCCTTGAATTTCCCCACCCTCGCTCGGGGTGCTCCCCAGACCTGCTCACCTTGATTCCCCACTCCGGGTGCGCTGACCTGCGGACGGGGCAGTTTGCGGCCCGCCAGCACCGCTGCCTCGGTTTGCTTCGCGGCCTCGCCGGTCATTCGCCGGAACTCCGAGAAGCTGTCCGGCAGAACGACAGTGCGCGACGTGTCCGCCTGCCCACCCTGGCCAGCGGAAACGGGCCCGGTCGCCACTGCTTCGGAGGCTCGTGGCTCCGGGTTGTACGAGGCCACGGCCTGCATCCCCGCGCCCACCGCGATCAGCGCTGTAAGACCGATGATGATCAGTCGGCGCCTCTGTTCCTCGCGAAGGGTGGTGGCAGGGTCGCCCCCCGCCGGGGTCGACGGCGTGCGCCAGGACCGGGTAAGGCGCCAGAGCAGCACGATGGCGACGCCGAAAATGGAGAGAACGCCGGTCACCTGCCCGAGGGCAAAGCTCTGGGAGGTTGCGTGCACGTAAGCAACGATCACGCTCGGCATCGTACGTGCGATCGAAAGCCAGGTGGATCACGATTCGGCACCCCCCACAACCAGACCACACCGTGCCCCTCAGCGTCCTGGAGGCGGAAGCGGCCTGCATTGCCGGCGCAGCCATGGGTTCCAACGCCGCCTGCTCCTGCCGCGCCGCACATTGCGTTGGCCCACGTCGCACGGGGGCGCTGCTGCGCTTCGATGCGGGCTGCCCGAACACGACCCTCACCTACGTACCGGCCGAGTAGCCGCTGACGGCACACAGCGGGTCTGCCGTGTGCCGCGGAGATGCGCATCGACGCCGGCGCCCGGCTCTGTCCGTAGCCGTCCGACCAGATCGGCCACCGTCTGCGGCGAGGCCGCGCCGGAGGTCGCCCACCGGCTTTCGACGCCGAGGCATATAGGCAACGCAACGCGGTCGAGCGATGCATCAACCGCTCAGGCAGTGGCGCAGCCTGGCCATGCGAACGGACAAGCTTGCCATCGCCTACCAGGCCGCACTCCACCTCGCCGCCATCCTCATCTGGGCACGGCGGTGACGACGAAGCGACGGCCTTTCAGTCGTAGAAGAAGAGCTCAAGGTCCTCGACGGATCCCGGCCCGGTGAGGAAGCCCTCAGCCTTCGCGATCTCGTCTTCTGGTGGCAGCTCACCCTTCAGGAGCTGCCGCATCCAGATTTCTCCTTGCTCGCCGACCGCGTAGAGGCCAGACAGCAGCTCGGTCATGCCGGCAGGGTTTGACGGGACGCGTCCGGCGACGGGTTGGAGCACCCAGCCGCCTGACCGGGCCGCGAGCCGCAGCACCCCGCCCCAGTTCGCGATCCTCCCGATGCGTATGTGCCACGAGTCCTCGGTGAACGGGGCCATCCGTCCGCCATGGAGAGGGTTTGTGGCGGCGCCGATGTCCTTGATGACTTGCCGTTCCACGGCGTCACGGACCCAGCGCCCTTCCTGCGCTTCTTCGATGGCGGCTTCCCACCACTTGCACCCGCCGTCGAATCGGTCCGCGAATGTGTCCATGTGGACAGGCTTCCATGCGCGATGCCGCAAGCATTCAGGAGGCGCCGATCAGTGGACCGGCTCATCAAGGAGACAGGCTCTAGGCGTTGGTGGCGCGCGGCGGCGAGGTGCACCCGACCGGCAGTGTCGCGCCGTGCCGACCGTGCAGTGGGGCGGGGCTACCAGGGTCCGGGTCGTCGGCGCTGCGCCTCAGATCGGCGCACAGCCGTGCTGTCACCCCAGGCTCTGCCGGCACGCGCTGGATGCTCGGAGTGCCAGAGGTAGCCCACCGGCGCCCCAGCTCCTGGGCCGCCGCATGCCCGGTGGCCTCGTCCCGGCCGGTGATGTCCAAGGCCAGGAGGCCGGGCTCGCTGACATGGATCGGGTCGATTTGCTCCATGCCCTCCGGACGCTCCGCACGAGCAGGGGGTTCGCGGCCGATCCGTGGTTCCCCGTATGACTGAGCGCGGCAGTCGGTGTAGCTTGCCAACGCTTGTGCTCAATCCACTCGGCTCTGGCCTGTGAGACTGCGACCAAGCTCCTGAGTCGTGCTCGGATTGCCGGTAGAGGCCCTGCGCGAACGCGCCGAGTGCCGTTCCGTGACTCGCACCAGCGTCACCACTGATGTTCAACGCGACGACACTGCCCTCGGCATGGCCAAAAGCGTCCAGCCTGGGGCGACCGCGGATCCCGCGCTGACCGCGCCTATCCTGCGGACCGGGGATCAAACTGGTCCGCCGCGGGGAGAGGATCAGCAGGCATGGAAACGGTCGACGAGGTGGACGCGCCGCAGGTTCGGCAGTGCCCGGAGTGCGGGGCCGCCATCGCGGTGCCGGCGCGGTTCGTGAGTTGGTGCGCGGCCTGCGACTGGAATGTGGATCCGAGCGCACCGGATCCGGAGCGGGGCCGCCTCGCGGTGTTCCGCCGGCGCCTGGCCATGCGCTACGGGCAGCAGCTCGCGGAGGAGATCGAGCGGAATGGGCAGGCGGCCGACCAGGTCGGGCCGGACAGGTCGACCGTCCTGGCTTTCGGCGTCTCCCTGCTGGTGCACTCGGTCACCATGGGCCTGCTGCTGGCTGCGGGGGCGCTGATCATCGGCGGGTGGCACACTCGCATCCTGCCCCTCTTCGGCGTCATGCTCCTGGTGATCTTGGCGGCACTGCTGCCCCGGCCGGGCCAATTGCCGCGGCACGCGCCGGTGCTCTACCGCGCCGACGCGCCCCGGCTCTTCGAGCTGATCGACGAAGTGGCGGCGGCCGTGGGTACGACCGGGGTGCACGCGGTGGTGCTCGACACCACCCACAACGCCTGGGTACGTACTTACGGGATCCGCAACCGGCGGGTGATGTGCCTGGGCGCCGGGCTGTGGGAGGTCCTCTCGCCCCAGGAACGCGTCGCCCTGCTGGGCCACGAGCTCGGGCATTTCGCGAATGGCGACGTCCGCTCCTCCTTCGTGACGCACGGAGCGCTGCAGTCCCTGGCCCGCTGGTACGCCGTCCTGCTCCCGCAACCCGTGGTGCGCCTCGTGTACCTGTGCTGGAACGCCCTGGTGTTCATGCCGCGCTGGGCGGTCTACGGGCTGATCGTCCTGCTCGACGGCCTGACGATGCGGGCTTCGCAACGGGCCGAGTACCGCGCCGACGCGGGCGCGGCCCGAGCCGGTTCGACCGCGGCGGCCATCACGCTGCTGGACCGGCTGCTGGTCGGCGACGCGGTAGAGGGCCACCTGCAACACGAGTCGATAACGGCGCCCCAGGCCAACGGTGGCTCCCGCGACCGCGAAACGCGTGAAGCCGCCGAGCAAGCACTATGGGAGCGCTTGGCCGCACGGATCGGCTCCATACCCGAGAGCGAGTACGAGCGGCTGCGCCGGGTCTCGGCCCAGCGCGGGCACAGCGTCGACGACACCCACCCGCCGACTCACCTGCGCCGCCGCTGCCTGGCCGCGGCCGAACCGCAGCCGGCCCGGGTGGTCTGCGACGCCTCCCGTGCGCAGTCGATCGCGGCTGAACTGGCCCCGGCCCGCGCCTGGCTGGCCCGCAGGGTGATCCGGTACAACGCGGACTACTGATCTTTTCGTAAGTTCGGTGGGTGTAGTGGCGGTGTCAGTGGGAGGCTGTCGGGGTGGCTTATCGACCTTCGCCTTCTGCGGCCGGCGCCTCCCTTCCTCCGTTGCTGCGGCCTCAGTTGGCGGAGGCGCGTCGTGTTCGGGCGGTCGAGTTGTTCGAGGACGGTGTCTCGAATGCGGAGATCGCGCGGGCGGTGGGGGTGTGCGCCGAGAGCGTGCGGCGATGGCGGCGGGCGTGGGAGGAGGGTGGTGCTTCGGCCTTGCGTCGGCGTGCGGCCACCGGTCGCCCGCCCAAGCTGGACGACGCCCAGGTCGAGACCGTCCGGGCCGCGTTGGAGCGGGGTGCCCAGGCTCATGGTTTCGAGGCCGACCTGTGGACCCTGGAGCGAGTTGGCGCCGTCGTTGAGCGGGTGACGGGGGTGGTGCTGTCGAGGGCGTCGGTGTGGCGGTTGCTGACCGGCCGGCTCGGATGGAGTCTGCAGCGGCCCGAGCGGCGGGCGGTCGAGAGGGACGAGTCGGAGATCGCCCGCTGGATCGCGCACGAGTGGCCGCGGATCAAATGGGGGCCGTGAACACACGTGCCTGGATCGTGTTCCTCGACGAATCGGGCGTTTCCCTGCTGCCTCAGATCCGCCGCACCTACGCACCCCGAGGTCGGGCCCCGCTGCTGCGGCACTGGCTGAACTGGAAGCGGGCGTCGATGGCCGGGGCCTTGGGATACCACTCCACCGACCCCGATCGAGGGGTCCGCCTGTGCTTCCGTCTCAAGCCCGGCAGCTACGACACCGCCGCCCTCATCGAGGTCCTGGAGCAGATGCGGGTGTTCTACCGCGGCGAGCGGGTGGTCCTGGTCTGGTACGGTCTGTCCGCCCATTGGAGCCGGGCGATGCGGGCTTGGGTCGCCGGCCAGGACTGGCTCACCCTGGAGCGATTACCCGCCTACGCGCCCGAGCTGAACCCGGTGGAGCTGCTGTGGTCCTCACTCAAAAAACGTGAACTCGCCAACCTCGCCGGCGGCCACCTCGCCGATGTCGTGGACGCCACCGAGCAAGGCATCCACCGCATCAATGACAACCCACAACTGCCATGGTCCTTCCTCGCCCACACCGGCCTGACCATCCACCCACCACACCCACCGAACTTACGAAAAGATCAGTAGGTGTGTTGTCCGGGATGTTTGTGACACGCGTGTTGGGTGCTCGCCGTCCACCCGGTCGCCCTGCCCGCTGACGCTACCGGAGCACACCGGCCGCGGTCAGGCTTGGGACGACGGCCGGCACGCTCAGGTCAGGACCACAGGTGGGAGAGCTTGTTCTCGCAGGTGACCACCCGCAGGCCGCTGCGCCGGGTGTCGTCCAGACAGCTTCTGGTGGAGCGGTTGGTCAGGATGATGCGGCCACCGGATCCAACTCCGATGGGCAGCCACTGGAAGTCGTTGTTGCCCCAGTCGCAGCCGGTGGCGGCAGGGGCTCCGTACCAGGTCTCGTACAGGCACTGGCCGGTGGAGGAGTTCTGAAGAACGACGTAGGGGCCGTTCGTCCAGACGTTCCAGGTCTGCCATTCGTTGTAGTAGCAGGTGATGGTGCGCAGGCCGTACTGGAAGCTGTGGTCGAGGCATTCGCCGGTGTTGGCGTTCTTGAAGGTCTGTAAGGACGTGATGGCCGCTTTGTCGCGGGGGGTTTTCTGGTCGGCGTCTTCGGCGGCGGCAGGGGTGGCGGTCAGGGCGAGGGCGCAGATGAGCAGCGGAGCGACGGCCTGGGCCCATCGTCGGGCTGTGGTGTGCATGTGGATTCCTCCCCGTTGGGTGTCCCTGTGAGGGACGGGCCCATTGTCGGGGGCGGGCGTGGACGGGGGCCAGGGCGGGAGTGGGCGGATTGTGTGGGGGAACTAGCGGCTCGCCGCCGAGGTAGCCGGCACCCGCTTCCGCCAGAGTTCGCACCCAAGTCCCTCTGGTCGGGCCTGTCTTCGGGCAGGTGTTGTCGGGTTTGCGGAGTGCCGTTGGGGGTGGTGGACGGAAGGGGTCAAGGCCTGTTCGGTCCACCGGGAAGCTCTTCCAACGCCTTTGACCAGCGGCGAGAGTAGTGATCGCCGGGAGGGAACACCGACTGGCAGGCAAGAACCGAGTACGCATCACCGCGGGATGCGGACCGGTTCGGGTCTCCCGAACACTTCGATTCAGGAAAGGACTTCTGTCGTGATCCGCATTCGTATCGCCCCGGCCGCCGCGGTCGCCACTCGCGCTCTCGCCGCCCCCGCCGCCGTCCTGGCCGCGGACTTGGCCGCCGGCGCGGCCACCACGAACTTCGCCACGGACTTCACCGTGGCGGCCACGGTGGGCGAGAGGCCGGTCGTCGCCGCCACCGGCGACATGATCTTGTAGTAGGCCTTTCCCGGGCCCCGGCCCGACTCGGCTCCACGCGGCTGCATTCGGCTCCGTTTCTTCTTTCGCCCCGGTTCACCTTGACCGCTGCTCCTGCAGGGCAGCAGTCACACGAACTGCGTGGGCACCACCCATCTTCTTCCCAGCAGTACCCGACCCCGAGGATCTGTCATGTCCCTGTCGCTTCGTACCCGTCGTACCCTGTCCGCCGCCGGTGTCACCCTCGCCGCCGTGGGCTTCACCGTGAGCCTGGCCACCGCTCCAGCTTTCGCCGACACCACCACGCAGGCCGCTTCCCTGGCTAGGGCCCAGGTCGGTGACAACGCCTGCTCGACCAACTCCCTGGGTGGCCGAGGTTTCCTGACGAGCTGCAACCCTGCCACCGGCTATGAGGCGGAGCCCTGGTGCGCGGACTTCGTGAAGTGGGTGTGGAAGAACTCGGGCTTCAACGTCAGCGGGACGGACGCACGGGCCTCCTCGTTCTACTCCTACGGCCAGTCCAACGGCACCCTGCACACCTCGTCCTCCTACCAGCCCCAGGTCGGCGACGCGGTGGTCTTCGAGTACGCCAACGGCTGGGCCCAGCACGTCGCCATGGTCACCGCTGTCAACGCGGACGGCTCGATCATGACCACGCACGGCAACTGGAGCGACAAGGTCGCCGACGTCGCGGTGAGCGCTTCGCAGAAGCACGTGGGCGACACCCCGAGCTCGATCGATCAGCGCATCAGCGCCTACGTCACGCCGCTCGGCGCGACCCCGGCCTCGTACAGCAAGGGCGACCGTGACTTCACCGGTGACCTCAACGACGACCTGCTGGGTGTGAGCGCGAGCGACGACAAGCTGCGCATGTACGCCGGCAACGGTGACGGCGAGTTCGCCTCGCACGAGGTCGGCCCCGGCTGGGGCGGCATGGACAAGATCAAGGCGGCCGACTTCAACAACGACGGCGAGGGCGACCTTGTCGCCCGCAACGCCTCGACGGGTGACCTGTACCTCTACCTGGGCAACGGCAACGGCGGTTTCAAGTCCACCACGAAGATCGGTACCGGCTGGAACGGCATGTCCGACTTCGTCGCCGGTGACTTCACGGGCGACGGCAAGGCCGACATCGTCGCCGTCCGCAAGGACGACGCCACCCTCCAGCTGTACTCGGGCACGGGCACCGACGTCACCTACACCAAGCAGATCGGGCAGGGCTGGGCCGGCATGTCGAAGCTGGCGGCCGGTGACTTCAACGGCGATGGCCGCGCCGACCTGGTCGCCATGGTCAACTCCACCGCCGACCTCAACCTGTACGTCGGCACCAGCACGGGCGTGGCCCCGGCGATCCAGATCGGTCAGAACTGGTCCGGGATCGACAAGCTCACTCTCGCCGACATCGACAGCGACGGTCGCGCCGACGTCGTCGCCACCACCGCGTCCACCGGCGACCTCTACCTCTACAAGAGCCAGAGCAACAGCCTCAAGGCCGGCGTGAAGGTCGGCCAGGGCTGGGGCGGCATGAGCCACCTCATCTAACCGGCACCCTGCCGGGGTCACGGGGGCCCGAGTGGGCCCCCGTGACCATCGCCGGCTCCTTTGACCGGCACCCGGCCGGGGCTGTGGGGGCCCGTCCTTCCCGAACGGGCCCCCGCACCCCCGCCTGCCCGCACCACTGCTTCGCCGCTCCCGCTCCTTCCCCGCTTTCGCGCCGTACGAGATGAAGGTTCGCCTCGCCATGTCCCAGCACGCCCCGCGCCGCTTTGCCCTGACGTTCCTCGCCGCCTCCGCCCTCGGCGCCCTGATTCCCCTGGCCGCCGCGGCCCCCGCCTCCGCCGCGGCCGTCTCCACCTGGGACAAGGTCGCCCAGTGCGAGAGCACCGGCAACTGGTCCATCAACACCGGCAACGGCTACTACGGCGGACTGCAGTTCTCCAAGTCCACCTGGGACGCCTACGGCGGCGGCGCCTACGCCTCCTACCCCCACCAGGCCTCCAAAACCGAGCAGATACTCATCGGCGAGAAGGTCCTCGCCGGTCAGGGCGAGGGCGCCTGGCCCACCTGCGGACCGGCCGCCGGCCTCGGCTCCGACGACCGCGACCCCTACCCGACGCAGCCGACCGTCCAGCGCGACCACGACTTCACCGGCGACGGCAACGACGACCTCCTCGGAGTCACCGGGAGCGACGACAAGCTGCGCATGTACGCCGGCAACGGCGACGGCCAGTTCGCCTCCCACGAAGTCGGCCCCGGCTGGGGCGGCATGGACAAGATCAAGGCCGCCGACTTCAACAACGACGGCGACAGCGACCTGATCGCCCGCGACGCCTCGAGTGGCGACCTGTACCTCTACCTCGGCAACGGCGGTGGCGGCTTCAAGTCCACCACCAAGATCGGCACCGGCTGGAACGCCATGTCCGACTTCGTCGCCGGTGACTTCACCGGCGACGGCAAGGCCGACATCGTCGCGGTCCGCAAGGACGACGCCACCCTGCGCCTCTACTCGGGCACGGGCACGGACGTCACCTACACCAAGCAGATCGGGCAGGGCTGGGCCGGTATGTCCAAGCTGGCCGCCGGTGACTTCAACGGCGACGGCCGCGCCGACCTCGTCGCCATGGTGAACTCCACCTCCGACCTCAACCTGTACGTCGGCACCAGCACCGGCGTGGCCCCGGCCATCCAGATCGGTCAGAACTGGTCCGGGATCGACAAGCTCACCCTCGCCGACATCGACAGCGACGGCCGCGCCGACGTCGTCGCCACCACCGCCGCCACCGGCGACCTGTACCACTACGCCAGCATGAGCAACAGCCTGAAGGCCGGCGTCAAGATCGGCCAGGGCTGGGGCGGCATGAGCCACCTCATCTGACCAGCCACACACCAACGCACCACAAGCCGCCCGGCCGCACAGGCCGGGCGGCTTCACACCGTTCCCCGCCCGCCCCAAGGAGCCGGTGAGGGGCGGCCCCAAACAGCACGAGGCCCCGGGACGTACGTCCCGGGGCCCGGTTTGTGTCACTTAGCTGGCCGCCTGGTTCAACGACCAGTGGGACGGGGCGTCACACCCACTCCCGGCGCAGCTCCGCGAGCGCGGCGCGCTGCTCGGGGGTGGGCTTGTCCCGGCGGTTCTCCGAGTTCCTCCAGATCGTCCGCCCGCTCGCGGCTCATCTGTTCGGTGCGGTTGGTGGGGCGCTTGTGTTGCGTTTCGCACCACTGTCACGGAAGGGAGGGATCGGCGCGTACCAACAGTGTCCGTGCCGGGCACACGGGACGCGGGCCCGGACCTGCATTGCCGCGTGCGGGCCCATAGTCGGTACAGCGGCCACGGCAGAGGCCAGTGCCTCCGGCCCAGCCCTCCCCTGGGCCTCTGTTATGCCTCCGGCTTCCCCGTGGTGCCGGGACCCTCTGGAGGAGTGGGCGTGTCGCCGGACGGCTGGTCTCGTGAGGGCCGCGGCAACGGCCTCAGTGACATCTTCGCCTGCGTGCGCCGGGGAGCAGACCTGGGTGCTGGTGATCGGGCGGGCAGCTGGGATGGCTCAGGTGAAGGGGCCTCGGGTGCCTGCGCGAGGCTCTCGGGCTGGGTGGAACGGCCCGTGGATTTCAGTTGAGGGTGAGGAGCACTTCGTCGATCTCGCCACCGCGTGCTTGGCCGAAGCCCCTGCCGTGCCCGGTGAGGACGAAGCCGCACTTTTCCAGTACGCGAATCGAGCCTGCGTTGTCGGCTGCTGCGTGGGCATGCAACGGCCGGACGCCTACGAGATCGACCAGCGCCGTGAGCGCGGCTGTGGCAATGCCGCGGCCCCAGTGCTTTCGGCCGATCCAGTAGGTGACCTCGCGTTCGTCCGGCGGCCCGTACACCGCGGCATGGCCAACCACCTCGTCACCGGCAAGCACTGTGCGCATCAGGACATCGGGATTGGAACGGATCCTGGCCCAGTAGCTGTCGAAGTGCCCCCTGTCGTAGTGGTAGTTCCTGGTGACAGCGGCCACGTGCTGCGCCTCGGGGTCAGAGAGGTGCTCCCAAAAGGCAGGCAAATCACCGTCGAGTACTTCGCGGAGGGAGATCATCTCGGTGGTGGCTCCTGTGGCTGGTCGAGAACGTGCTACTTCATCGAGTGTGGCGTCCGAAAGCTGATCAAATTCATCGAGTGTACTCCTGACCCGGGAGGATGGAACTTGTCGAAGGCTGTGTCCGTTCGACCGTAACCGGCAGGCGAGGGGCGAGGTCGTCGGCTTCTATCCGTCCCCGCTCGTAGTGCGCCTCACGGACACGGACGAGTTCCAGTGGATCGCCCGCACTGTGGCATGTGAAGGGGCGGGCAAGCGGGCAGTGGTGCGGGAGGCGGAGGCGATGCGGATTCCGCCGGGATGTGTGGCGGTGGACTGTCCGCCCACAGAACTGCGCGTCGGGGACCAGGTTCTTGCGGGCGGCCGCCTCGTGGTCATCGCTGATCTGCGCTACCGGTTCGGCGCCCCCTGCGCGACGATCCTGTGCAGCGGCGCGGTCTGTGTCGCGGAGCGGACGATCTGCGTCTACCGCCCCCACACGGTGCGCTGACCCCGGTCCCTGGTTCGTGGGCTTTCGTCAGTGAGCGGGGCGCTGTCTCTTCACGTAAGGACGGGTGCTCGCTACTGACAGGCGATGCCGAATAGCGTGCACGTTCCCGGCGAGCCGGACTACGAGGGCTCGCGAGAACCTGTACTGAACGCCATCTAGGTCGCCCAGATTGTCGCGGTGTCCAAGGATTACCCGTGCCAAGTCAGTCGTAGCGACCGCGATCAGGTGCGGATTGACTGGGACAAGCCCCTCATTGTTTCTCCGTCCCCTACACCCAAGTGACCGCGGTTGCACCGCACTGGGCGCTTTGTTCCCGGTTTCGAGGCTCAGGTCCCACACACCAGGTCGGATGGCAACGGTCGTCATGAGGGCGGGGAAGGCGCAATGGGGATCGGCCGGCCACGTTGAGCTGCGGGCGGGCACAAACCTGACGAGGTACGCGTGCCGTGCGGGTCTCAGCTGAACCGGGGACGCGGGGGTGCCGTTAATCCGTTCACCGAAACTTCATCAGAGGTTGGACCAGGAGTTGAGCGCGCACGTCACCCCCACGTCACCCCCACTGGAAGAGGTACCGCCATGGCGCTGACCGCCAAGAGGCCGACCCTCCGGCCGGTTCCCGAGCAAGACCGCCTGCCCGCAGGAGCTCCTCCCTCGGGAGGTCCCGATGTGCGATTGGAACCGGACCCGGACCATGCGTACGCCGAGCTCTTACAGGAGGTCCGCGTCGCCCAGACCGGCGTACAGATTCTGCTGGGTTTCCTCATGACCCTCGCCTTCAGCCCGCGGTTCGCCGCCGTGACCGAGTTGCAGGCGGGGCAGTACGTGTTGACCCTGTTCGTGGCCTTCGGAGCCGCCGCCTTCCTCATGGCACCGGCCCCCTTCCACCGCGTGGTCTTCCGCTGCGGCATGCGGACACAGCTGGTCACCGTCTCGAACCGGTTGGCACTCACCGGTCTGATTCTGCTCATGGTGGCCATGAGCAGCTCCCTCCTCCTTGTGGTGACCATGGTGCTGGGGGTCGGCACGTCCGCTGTGATCGCATCCGTGATGGTCGGCGGAGTGGTCTGGTTGTGGTTCGGCTTGCCGATGTGGTGCCGTCTGCGCCATCGGAGATGACGCCACACACGCTCTGGTCATGCGTGAGCGGCGTGGTTGTCGCCGTAGCTGTCTTTTGGCGGGACCGAATGGTCAGGGCGCCCTGCTGTCGGATGCGAACTGGTACAGCACGCGCCAGGCCTTGGTTGCCGATGGTGTAGCCGATTGCGGAGTCCTCCTGGTAGTGGCGCATCCGCCAGGCTGGCGCGGTCACCTTGGCGATCGTGGTGTCGCGGTCGGCGGCGGCGAAGGAGGGGTGCTGGTACGGCCCTGCGTTCGTGAGGGCGAGGCCGGCCACAACTCGCAGGTCTCCGCGTCGCAACAAGCCCCGTCAACGTCCCGCCTGACTGGGAAGAGTCGCTTTGTCAGGGAGATCGACATGGCGGCTGCGAGGGAGGCCGCCCGCCGGAGGCGGCCGGCTGACTGCCGACAGAGCCACCCGCCGCGAGCCGGCGGACGGGTTCCACAGGGGTCGTCACCGATGGGTGGCGGCCCCCGCTTCGTGTCCTCCGCAGGGGTGAATTCGGGCCGCGCGTACGCGTAGGCGGTTTGTGCGGTGTGCTCACAACTCACCCTGAAAAGCTGCCTCTTGACACATTTCGGGGTCTTTCGGCACGGCACGGCACGGCACGGCACGGCTCGACGGTCGGGCTGCAAGGTGTGCGTTTGGGGTGTGTTTCGGCATGGGTGTGCGGCGTGAGGTGTACGACGTGGAGCAGGCTGCGGGGCGGCTTCGGGTCCCGGTGGCGGCCTGGCGGTGGGCGGCGGGTTCGGGTCTGGTCCCGGCGGCGGACGCAGGGCGCGGGGTGTGGTCGCGGGCGGTGGTCGAGGCCGTCGACCCGGAGGCGGTGCGGGCCACGCTGCGGGGGATCGGTGCCGGGGTGGCGGCGGACCGGCTGACGGAGGCCCTGGGGGTGCGGCTGCCGCCGATGCGGCCTCGGGTGACGGCGGCGGCCATCGGGCATCTCGTCCGGGCCGGCCTGCTGGTCTACCTCGGCGGCGAGACGGAGTTCCCCGTCGTGCACCCGGATCAGGTGGCTGCCCTGGCGCGCCGCCGGGACCTGCCCGCGCTCCTGGACCAGCACGTGCCCCTTGGCCCGGACCAGGCGGCGGTCCGTCTCGGCGTGCGGCGCCGGGACTTCGACGAAGTGGTCCGACTTGGGTTTCTCGCCCCCGTGGGCACCGTGGACATCGACTTCAAGCGGCAGGGCGGCGTCACGTCCGTCCCGCTCTACAGCGCCCGGGACATCGCCCTCCTGGACGTCACCCGCCCCTGGGTCGACTGGCGGGCGGTGCGGGAGACCCGGCCGGGCCGCCGCTCCCCGCTCGCTTGCCTCGTCCCGGTGACCCCGGACACGGACCGCGTGCTGCTCGCCGAGGTGGCCCGGATGGCGCGCGTGGGGCGGGCGGCGGTGGTCAACTGGCGCCGCCGCCACCCCGACTTCCCCGCCCCGACCGCCGGGACGGACGTACATCCGGAGTTCGACCGGGCCGCAGTTGTGGCCTGGCTGCTCGCCCACGACAAGATCACCCTTCCCGCCGGGGCGGGGACGGCCTCGCTGCTGGTGCGCGGCACCGGGGGCGCCACAGGCCGGTTCCGGCTGGATGCCCCGTGGCTGGGCCTCGCCGACGACATCGAGGGCACCGACCAGCTGTCGGGCTGGATCGTCGACGAGGTGGACGCCGACGCGCTGGCCGCCCTGGCCGCGGGCGCGGTCGGGGCCACGCTGACCCGGCTCACCGCGCCCAGTGCGGGCCGGCTCGCGGTGCTCGGCGACGTCCGGGTGACCGACCGGTTCAGGTCCGGATCCGGCGCCCTGCGCGTCACGCTGGAATGGCCGGCCCGCCTGCGCGGCACCACCACGCGGACCGGCCGCGGCGGCGTGGTCCGCCACGGCGTCCCGCAAGCCAGGACCGGCGAGGACTGCGTATGCGAGCGGCACGACTGCGGCGGCCTGGTCCCGGTCCTGTGGTGCGTCGAGCACGGGGACGAGGTCGCCCCGGTGCTGGACTGGCACGCGGGCGGCGGCCTGCGCTGCGCGCAGCTCACGCGCGGCAGGGCGGCGAGCGCGTAGGGCTCGTCGGCGGAGCGTGGCCCCGGCGCACCCTCGGGTGTGCCGGGGGCCGTTGGTCAGGCCCGGATTTCGTTGACCAGCATCCGCAGGGTCGGGCTGTGCTTCTCGGGAGGCAGGGCGTCCATCGCGGCCGTGGCGTGCGCGACTCCCCCCCGCCCGGTTGCCGGAGCGGGCGAGCATCAATCCCCGGTGGAGCGCCGGGTGGGTGGCGAAGCGGGGCAGGCTCGCGGGGAGTTCCGCGAGGGCCTGGTCCTGCGCCTCGGTCGCGGCTTTCTCCTCGCCGAGACGGGCCAGGAGCACGGACCGGAGCACGTTGACCCGCCACCACGGCACCGCGTAGTCCGAGGTCTGCTCGTGGGAGTCGGCCGTGTCGAAGACCCGCCGCCCCCGGTTGGCGAGCGCGAACGCGGTGGCGTGGTCGCCGCGGAGGGCGGCGGCGTGGGCCTCAGCCTGGAGATGCTCGACAGACGAGAACGCCCAGCCCCACCAGAACGGGACCCGGTCGCAGGGCATGGGACTCGCGGCTGGCTGCAGCGGTCACCGCATCCGTAGGGCCCGATGCGTGGGAGCAGGTGCCGCTCGTCTTGGTCGAGGCAGGGCTGTGCCAGCGGCCTGGGTCTCGGCTTGGACGGCGTGCCGGCCGACTGGCGGACCGCTGAAGCGTAGGTGCGTCAGGAGCGGGCTCGCAGAGCTTGAGTGAACGATGTGTGCTCCTTCTGGGACAACCCTCTCCGCAGGGGTTGACGGAGGCATTTGCCAGGCGGATCGTAGGCGCCTCAGCCGACCGAACGCTGGAGGTCCCGTGACCGACGAGTACCGCACCAGAGAGCGGATGCTGCCAGTTGGCACCGCCGCGATCTTGGGGGCAGCTGGCATGGACCTAACGGATGCCGAGCTACTTGAGCGGTACCCGCGCGTGGCCGAGATCCTGGCACGTTGGGAGCAAGAAGAGCGGGGGTGAAGCCCCCCATCAGGGACCATTCCGGGCCGACAGTCTTCCCGTCTCCCCACGGGAGGGCCGTCGCGCTCCTCGCGCGCTGCGCAACGGGTCCGACGCAGCTCCACGGCGAGCGTTTTCCACCAGCTCTCCCTGTATCGGGGCCGGGTTGCCATGCGGCTGGTCCGCCGCCGCGCCACTCGATCAGCAGCGGGTCGTCCAAGTTGACGGTGTCAGGGTCGAGGCCCGTGCGGCGGAGGAATTCGAGGAGATCGCGGGGCCGAGGGCGCGGCCGAGGCTCTTGCCGTCGATGCGGACGCGGCGCCCGCACGCGGCGTCCGGCGGGTGGACGACCACGCGCGGGGCAGGGCTCATTCCTCCGCACCGCCGGTGCCTGGTCATTCCAGCACTCCGAGGGCGGTGCTGGGGCGGCAGTGGATACACGCGGGGATGCCCTCGGCCCGCAGCCGGGGTGATGGCGATCCTTGAAAACAAACGGACACCCCCTACTCGGCAGTACCCCAGACCTGCTCACGGGATCTCCCACCCACCGATCCACGAGAGCGGAACGGCGAGCCGTGCTGCACGGAACTTCCGACGATTGCAGAATCGTTGCAGGCATGACGGCGCGAGCTACAGGAGCTGGGAATGAGCGACCAACGCACCCACTCCGCGACCACCAGCGATGGCGTCACCATCGTCGGAACCGTGCACGGTCAGGGTCGTCCTCTGGTGCTCCTGCAAGGGATCATTGGTGATGGCGACCTCGATTGGGGCCTGCTACTGGAACACCTGACCGGCCGGTTCACCTGCCACCTGACGAGCCTGCGGGGTCGTGGCCTAAGCGGCGATCACGATGACCTCAGTCCCGGTCGGCTCGTCAAGGATGTCCTCACCTACGTCGGCAGCATCGGGGAACCGACCGGGCTGGCGGGGTGGTCCTACGGCGCCCACCTGGCGCTTGCCGCGGCGGCGCAGTCTGACACGGTGAATGCGGTGGCCTCCGTTGAGCCTGGGGTGCTGAGCCTGATCGACGAGCGGGAGCAGGCGGTGCTCGGCGCTGCCGTCGCCCGGACGGGTGAGCTGGCCGCCGACGGCAGGTTTGCAGACGCGGCTCGCGCTTTCGCCGGCTGGCCCTTCAACGACGAAGAGATCGCAGTGGCCGAGCAGGCCGGCTACTTCGAAGCCGCAGGGCGTTACGTCCCGAACCTGCTCAACCTCCTCCAGCAGTCGATGGAGTACGAAGGTCCCACCGCTGATGACCCGGCCGTGCTTGGTGTCATCTCCGCCCCGGTGGCGGTGCTGCACGGCTCGCACACCAGGCCCTTTCTCATCGCCAGTGCGCAGTACGTGGCGGACCACGTTCCCAAGGCGCGTGTGCACCAGATCCCCGGCGCGGGGCATGCCGCCCTCCTGACCCACCCCGAGGCACTCGCTGCGGCACTCATCGAGTTCTTCGCGCAGGAGGCCCAGTACTCGGCCTGACCCTGCTCGTCTGCCCGCCTTGACGTCGCTTCCCAGCTCGGCCCCGGAGCCCTCGCCCAGACACTGAGGGAAAGCAACCCGCCGACACTCCGCCCCGCACACCTCACGAGCGGGCCCCGGGCGCAAGTGTCTGGACCAACCTCCGCTTCACGGTCGCGCTGTTGGCCGACGCGCGGTGTCGTGCGGGGTACCGGCCGGGCCGCGGTGGGGGCGGGAGACTTCCGGGCATGGACGTGGAGTCGCTGGCGGTCGAGTTGCTCGGGCTACGCCCATCGGAGTTCACCGCGGCACGCGACGAGTACGCGGCCCACGCCCGCAAGGCCGGTGACAGGAAGCTTGCCGCCCCACGTGCATCCGGAACAGGTCGCCGCCCTGGCCCGCCGCCGGGACCTGCCCGCCCTCCTGGACCAGCACGTGCCCCTCGGCCCGGACCAGCTGTCCGTCTCGGGGTGAGGCGCTGGGACTTCCACGAGGTGGTCCGGCGCGGATTCGTCGCCCCGGTGGGCACAGTGGACATCGACTACAAGCGGCAGGGCGGCGTGACCACCGTCCCGCTCTACAGCGCGTAGTCCATCGCGCTCCTGGACGTCGTCCGGCTGTGGGTGGACTGGAGGGCGGTGCGGGAAACCCGTGCGGGCGGCCGCTCCCTGCTCGCCGCGCTGACCCCCGTCACTCCGGACACCGACCGGGTCCTGCTCGCGGAAGTGGCCCGGATAGCCGCGCGTGGGGCGGGCTGCGGTGGTCAACTGGCGCCGCCGCCACACCGACTTCCCCGCCCTGAGTGCCGGGACGGAGGTGCATCCGGAGTTCGAGCGGTCCGCAGTCGTTGCCTGGCTGGTCGCCAACGACAAGATCGAGGTTCTCGTAGGTGCTGCGGCGGCCACGCTGCTGGTGCGCTGCGCGGGCGGGGGACGACGGTTCCGCCTGGATGCCCCGTGGCTGGGCTTTACCGACGACGTCGAGGACCCCGACCGGCTGTCGGGCTGGTCCAGCGACGAGGACGCCGACGCTTGGCCGCCCTTGGCGGCCGGGGAGTTCGGGGCCTCGCTGACCCGGCTGGCCGCGCCCGGCGCGGGCCCGCTCGGGGTGCTCGGCGAGGTCAGGATGACCGAGCGGTTCCTCCGTGCGGCTCGTGGCGGTTTGGACGCCGGTTGCTTCCGTGGCCGGTCGCTGAGGCGCTCTGCCGGCGGCCTGCGCGTGTCCCGCCGGACCTGCTTCACCCGCTCGCGTCCCGTCCCACAGACGGTTCCTCCCTCGCTGACAGCCCCGGCCACCCAAAGACCACCGCAACACCAAAGGGGCGAGGCCCACGACCTACACAGCTCAGGCCCCGGAAACGATCTCCCCGGGGCAGATGCCTTCGAACAGAAGGCTACCGGCGGGTTACCTGCCGGTAGGTTCGCCGTTCGTTAATGGCTAGATCCAAATTCGTTGGGGTATTTCGTGAGTGTGGTGTCGGTGGTCTTGGCGGTGTAGTCGGAGTTGGTGGGTGAGGAGCTTTCGATGATTCGGATGTCGGCGTTGCCGGGGGTCTCGTTGATCAAGATCCGGGAGATGACGAGAGTGATGGACCAGTCCTTGAACTGTGGTGGGCGGGCGGGGGTGAATTCGAATACCCGCCAGGTTCCTTCTGTGGAGGGCCGGGCGGTCCAGCCGCCGCCCTGGTCGGGGGCGGAGCCGCCGATGACTGCTGTGGTGATGTCGTTGGGTGCATCGGTGAAGGCGTTGGCGCCCGTGCCGGTGCGCAGCTTGACAGTGATCTTGTTGCAGTAGGGGGTGTCGCCGGGCTTGGCTTGGACGGTGATGTCGAGGCGTCCGGTGACCGGGTCGTTGGCAGTGGAGGTGTTGAGGGGGTCGGGGTCGGTGGCGAGGGGACGAAGCCGCGACGAACGGACTGAGCTGCAAGTCAGGTGCCTCGGTGCAGCCGTCTCTGGCAGGATCACCCCATGACGTTCTGCAGAAAGGCCCATGCCGCGTAGACGGCCCGGGCGTGTCCGCGCCGAGCAGTGGCCGCGGCACCGGCTTACCTATCAGCCCCCTATTGCTGGCCTGTCCCCGCCTGCTCTTGCCGAAGTTGCCAGGGTCGAGCGGAACCGGAACTACCTGTGGCCTGGCGTCACGGCCGAGTCCGTGAGGATTTGGCGAGGGTTCGTGCGAGACCCGTACCGCAACCTCTGGAGTGAGTACGAGGACGGCGGTTGCGGTGTGTGGGAATGCTGCGGCAGCCCCTTCGAAGCACGGGAGTTCCTGGATGCCGTGATCCACGGCATGTCCCGGCGCCGAGCTCGCGAACTTCGATTCCTCGTAGACCAACTCGACAACTCGTACTGAGCGAGTTCAGGCACGACGTTAAACGGCAAGATGAGTACCTGTTCCTGAGCCACGCATGACAAAGGCGAGCACGACCACTCGAAAGGTTGAGATTCGTGTTCGCCGTGGCAGAGGCTGCGACGATGTCCATGATCACGGGCGGACGGCCGTCCTGTGACGTCAGAACGTGAGGGCACGCATGCTGGATAGCGCGATCGTGACGTATCGGGTTCAGGTGGAGCTGGGCGGCCTTCGGGTGGAGACGCTCAAGAGCGTCTCGGCGATCACCGTGGATCAGGAATACATCGACGTAGTGTCGATGACCCCGTCCGGAAAGGTTGAGCAGGACTACGAGCACGCCCTTGCGGGCTGGAAGAACGTGACGCTGACGCGCGGTGCGGACAAGAGCGAAGAGTTCACCAAGTGGATCAAGGATGCCCGGGATTTCGCCGCAACCGGCGAGGAGCGGGACCTGATCCTGGTGTTCGTCAACGCGAAGAACGAACCCATCAGGGAGATGTCCTTCGGCCGGGTTCGCCCGGTCAGCTGGAGCGGTCCGGGCGTAACCGCTGGCGAGTCCGGTGTGGGAGAAGAGACTCTCGAACTGCGTTATCTGGACCTCGACACCAAGTTCTTCTGAGCGACGCAGGGCCGGTCTGGGTGCGGTTGGTGGCGGTGAACGGGTCAGTCCCGGGTGTGCTCACGCGGGGCTGGCTGACCGGTCCGGCGGGATTGCCGACGGGTGATTCGCCTGGTCATGAGGGTGATCGCGGCCCAGGTGATCAGTGATTCGGAGTGCTGGATGAGCCTTCGTAGTCGCGGGCGTGCATGACCCAGGCCAGCGATCTCTCGACCACCCAGCGGCGGGGCAGAACGACGAAGCCGACCGCGTTCTTCGGTCGGCTCACCGTCTTCACCGTCAGGTCCAGGTACTTTTTCGCCCAGGTCACGAGTTGGCCGGCATAGGCGGAGTCGGCCCAGACGATCGTGATCTCCGGGTGCATGAGCCGCAGCCGGAACAGGACTTCCTGGCCCGACGAAGAGGACCAGGACCCCGAGGCCGCCGCGGAGCTGCTCGTCCCGGTGAGCCCCGAAGCCTCCGTGCGTCTGCGGGTCCTGCCCAAGCGCGTCGCCATCGCCCGCACCGACGAGACGGCCAAGCAGGTCCGGGAGTCTACCGGCCTACCGGCCTACGTTTGCGTGCTCGTGCGGGTGATGAGGACCAAATGACCATTCCACGTCCAGCGACATGGCCGTTGTCAGTTTGCAGCTACCACTACCCTGATAGGAGTTTCCTGTGGCACTTCCAATCCCTCTTTTTGACTCCTTTGCCCCTCTTCTGGCCGCGCTCATCAGGTTCCTGGGGGGATAAATCCCACCGTGGCGTAGGTGCCAAATTTTCGGAGCGCGTTAAGTCCGTGAATTCGGTGGCGATTGCCGCGACGGACAGAAACTGACTGTCTGTCAGGTCTTTATTCTGGCCCCGGACTGGGGATTGACAACCTCGGCCGGGGCCTGCCTGATGATCTGTGCCCGTTTGTCAGTGGTAGTGCGGCGTTGAGGTGTCAGTGGTCTCGTCTTGGGTTGTCTCTGGTCGGTGGTCTCTGGATCCAGGTCTGCCACTGACAGTGGTTGCCGACTTTGTACTGACGTTTTTGACGTTCTGCCTGGTCACTTTGGTGACGATCGATATCACGCATGGTGGTTGTGGGGTCTGAGGTCAGGTTCCGACGGCAGTACCAGGTCCTGCTGGCTGTCCGTGGAGCGGGTCGGCCGTGACGATCGGGGCCGCCTTGCTCCACCCTCGGGTCTGTAGGCCGGACTCGTCAATGAGGACGAGGTCGGGGGCGTCGAGGACGCTGCTTGGGACCTGGACACGGTTGCTGGCGACCTTGGTGCGGCGCTGGCATGGCGGTTGCTGGCGTCTGTGTCCTTCAGCGGTCTCTGCCCCATCGTTTAGGGATGTTCTTCCGTACGGGGGCACTGACAACCGTCCTGCCCACCGCGTTCTGTTCGCCTGTGCCTCGTTGTTGCGGCTGAGGGACCCGGGCGAGGCCGCGCGGTGGTTCACCGCGCTGGTCTGCCTCAACCCGGCCGGCAGCAGCGGCGCACGCTTCCTGGCACGCGGTGGCCCCGCGAGCCCCTGCCCACATCGCTGAACCCGGGCCGAGCCGTTGCCGATGCAGTGGCTTTTCCGGTCCGGCAAGCCCGTCTGGCTTTATTCACGGGTTGTGGTTCTGGATCAGCTTTCGTGCAGTGGCCACGGTGAGTGACGGCTGAGCGTCTCCGGACGGTATGCGAAGTCGCCCGAAAATGGACGGTGGTCAGTGCCGCTGGGCTGACAGTCCGGGCCGTGGAAGACGTTGCACTCCAGCTGAAGGCGCTGTTGTTCCCCGCGATCGCGGACATCGCGGTGCGGTCGGTGAACGTGGATATCGAGAACGTGCGCCTTGACGCGCAGTGCACCACTGCCGGCGCCGCCTGCCCGGGATGCGGAGTCTGCTCGACCCGGGTTCACAGCTCCTACCGGCGGTCTCTCGCTGATGTCCCGAGCGCCGGACGAAGCGTCGTACTCCAGCTGCGGGTCCGGCGATTCCGGTGCGGGAACACCAAGTGCCCACGTCAGACGTTCGTGGAGCAGTTATCTGGCCTCACCCGCAGGCATGGCCAGCGCACCGAGCGACTGCGTTCCATCCTGACCGCAATCGGCCTCGCCCTGGCTGGTCGAGCCGGCGCCCGCCTGGCTGCCGTGCTCGGCATGTCCATCAGCCGGAGTACGGTCTTGCGCCTGGTCGAGGCGCTGCCCGAGCCGGAGGTGCCGACGCCTCGGGTGGTCGGCGTCGACGAGTACGCCACCCGCAAGGGCCGCCGCTACGGCACTGTCCTGGTGGACGTCGAGACCCGCCGGCCGATTGATCTCCTGCCTGATCGAGAAGCATCGAGCCTGGCCGCCTGGCTCGCCCAGCGGCCAGGGATCGAGGTCGTCTGCCGGGACCGCGCGCCGTTCTTCGCGGAAGGCGCCACCGCCGGGGCACCCCAGGCGACGCAGGTCGCCGACCGCTGGCACTTGTGGCATAACCTCGGGGAAGCCGCTGAGCGGGCTGTCGCCCGCCACCGCCAGTGCCTTCGCGTCCTGGTCCCCGATCCCGAGGCGAAGGCCGAACCACCGGGGCTGCCCGAGGAGAAGGCGGACTCTCCATGGCGGAGCGAGCGGTTCGCCAACCGTGTCCGAGCCAGGCACGCCACGGTCCACGCGCTGCTGGAAGCCGGCCACAGCCGCCGCTCCATCGGGCGTCAGCTCCAGATGACCCACCGCACCGTCAAGAGCCTCGCCGACGCTGCGAAGCCGGAGGACCTCTTCCGCGGTCAGTGGCAGCACAACAGGACCTCCGTCCTCGACGAGTACAAGCCCTACCTGGACGAACGTTGGGACGAGGGCTGCACCAACGCCTGGAAGCTCTGGGAAGAGATCGTTCCCTTGGGCTATCGAGGCAGCTACGGCCGGGTCAGCGCCTACCTGCGAGAGAAGCGCACATCGCCACGGCCGGTCACCGCGCAACCGCCGGCACCCCGCGTCGTGACGAGATGGATCCTCAGCCGACCCGGGACGCTGACCGACCTCGTCGAGCCGGAGCCTTCGCCCGAACCGGAACCCGAACCTGTGCCGACCTCCATCGGCCAGGAGCCATCCGAGTCCTACCCCGCGGGGAAGTTCCTCGACCGGCTCCGCGACACCCACGCCGCGGTCCGGGCCCAGGTCGAACAGGGCCTGAGCCTGCGCGAAGTCGCCCGCCGGCTCGGACTGGGCCGCAACACGGTGCGCAAGTACGCTCGCGCCGCCAGCCCGGAGGCGATGCTGCACGGCCAGTGGCAAGACCGGACCAGCAAACTCGACCGCTACCGGCCCTACCTGGAGCAACGGATCACCGAGGGCTGCACGAACCTGTCGATCCTCCACCGCGAGTTGCAAGAACGTGGGGCCCGCTGCGCCTACAGCACCCTGCGCGACTACGTCCATCCGCTGCGTCCCAGCCGCCGGACCTCCACCAGCCGGCCGCCGATGGCGCGGCCGCCCTCGCCCCGCGAAGCCACGCGCTGGATCATGAGCCACCCCGACCACCTACGCACTGACGACCAACTGCAGCTCAAGACGCTGCTGGCCCGCGCGCCCGAGCTCACGGCAGCCATCACCCACGTTCGGACGTTCGCGACCATCATGACCAACCGCGAAGGAGACCGGCTGCGCGGATGGATCGCCGACGTTTGCGCCGACCAGCAGTGCGGCCTGGCCTCCTTCGCCGCCGGGCTGATCACCGACCTCGACGCCGTCGTCTTCGGCATGAGCACCGAATGGTCCTCCGGCCCCGTCGAAGGCCGCGTCAACGACCTGAAAGCCCTCAAGCGCAGCATGTTCGGCAGAGCGAAACTTCCGCTACTGCGCAAGCGGCTCCTCCTGATCGCGGCCAGCCGCCGACCCTAACTTCCGGCGCCTCGGGTCTGGCGGTCCAGGAACTCGATGAGTCGCGTCTCCGCACGCAGAACCCGTTCTCGCTGCTCAGGAGGAAGAGATGCGAGGCGGTCGACCAAGACTCGCTTCTGCGGGACGTGCACCATGTTGCCGGAGTAGATCCGGCAAGTGGAACACCAGGCGAGCCCCATACACCGCTCGAACATCGAGGACTCGGGCGGATGGAAGCGGTACTGGTAGGAACTGACGGGCGTTCCGCAGACGGCGCAGACACGTCGGTCGCCGTCGGGAATCGTGTCCCAGCTCCCGGCCTTTCGCCAATGCTGTCGCCCGGCCGATGCTCTTCAAGTCGTCATGCCGAACATTCTCGCGCACAGAGCCCTGCCCAGCGCACTGCCCGAGCGAATCTCCAGCCGACCACAGAACGTAACCGACTCTTGGCCGCCTTCACGGAATCCGTGCCTGAACCACTACAACCCGCTAGAAACAGGTAGGGGCTTCTCGTTGCCCTGGGGCCGTCTGTGGGCCGTCAGGCCTCGGGCCGGTACCAGTTACGCCCGGATCGGGTCTCGATGACCTGCTGCGGGTACGCCCGGCGCACGGCTTCCAGCAGGTCCCGCTGCTTGTAGATCAGCCCGGCGGTCGGGTTCGACAACGGGACCGTCACTGTGACGCCGGAAGCGGGCCCGTCATGTACCGAGACCACGAAGCCGCTCCATGAGATCGGCTCGATCTTCAGACTCGGGGTCCTGCCCGAGGTCAGCCAGTAGACGAATGTCCCGGCCTCAAGCGCGTCCAACGCGGTCTCCCACTGCTCCAGGTCATCCGGCAGCAGCGTCACGTCGAAGGTGGCACTGACGCATGGCGTCGTCACCACGATCTCGGCGTCGAGGAAGTCATGGCCGGACAGGACCCCAGGGTCGTACCGCCCCAGCACGCGGACGACAACGCGGTGCCCGCTCGTCTCCCGCTTGTCTTCGAGCCTTATCAGGTCAAGGACAGTGGGCTCAGCCATGAGGTCATCCTCCGAGGTCAGGGATCCCGTCATCGTGCCCTGCCCCGACCTGCTGCCTTCCGCTGGGGTAGGTATTGGCCACAGCCTTTTGTGTCCGTTCCCGGCTGCAGTCGGGAACTGGGTAGGCCGGCAGTACGCTGACCGCCGGCTGCTGGAGTGCCGGGTCCTGGGGGACAGCCACGGACAGTGGCACATCGAGCACCCGGGACAGCGCCGCGAGGTAGAACCCGCGCGGCGCGCATTTCCCGCGTTCCCACCGGGCCACGTACTCGCGCGTCAGAGTCGTTCCCTCGGCGCGGTTGATCTCATCGGCCAGACGGGCCTGCGACCAACCCTGCGCACCCCGTAGTTCGAGGATCAACTCCCCGATGTCCATGCGCCCATCTTGCCCCTGGGAATGCCCCTGCCCGGGGTTTCTCGCGGGCCGAAAGTAAAGGCACCGGCCCGACCCGCGAACGGGGTGCACCATGAAAGCCACCGACCACACCCACGCCCACACCGAGGCGTTGAAGCTGTTCCCCCCGGCCGCCCTCACCACCCCGCTCGACTGCGCCCGCTGCCAGGACTACGCGCAGCGCCGCGACACGGCAGCCTGACCACCCAACCCGGCAAAGGCCCCGGGTTTCTTGACCTCAAGCCCGGTTGAGCTTCTAGCGTCGGATGGGACGAAAGGGGTTCGACGTGACGACATTGGTTACGGGTGCCACCGGGAACACCGGCCGGCACGTCGTGGCGGAGCTGGTCCGCCGAGGAGAGC
>NZ_JBHWJY010000061.1:0-52327 GCF_042731135.1 Streptomyces sp. NPDC059874 | reverse complement strand
GCTCTCCTCGGCGGACCAGCTCCGCCACGACGTGCCGGCCGGTGTTCCCGGTGGCACCCGTAACCAATGTCGTCACGTCGAACCCCTTTCGTCCCGTCCGACGCTAGGAGCTCAACCGGGCTTGAGGTCAAGGACCCCCGCCTGCACCGGCCGGCGGGGGTCCTGTCCACGCTCAGGGACGACCAGAGGACTGCTAGGGGCAGCTCAGGCGGGTGTCGCCCGGGTCGGTCGTGCAGGTGTCGGTGCCGGGGCCGCCGTTGGCGGTGTCGTTGCCGGGGCCGGCGTGGACGGTGTCGTTGCCGTAGCCGGGCCTGATGGTGTCGTTGCCGCTGAGCCCGCAGATGACGTCGGTCAAGTAGCCCCCGGTCAGGGTGTCCGCGCCGCTGGTGCCGATGATCGTGCAGCCGCGCGCGTTGTTGACCGTGGTCGCCGTCGCGGTGTTGTTGCCGGGCGCCGGGTCGGTTTGCGCGGCGTTGGCCGTGGCCCGGTCGGTCAGGGCGCCCGTGGCCCGGGGTTCGGCGACCAGCGTCACCGTCGCCTGGGCGCCGGGGGCGAGGGAGCCCAGCGCGCAGTTCGCGCTGGTGGCGGTGACGGTGCAGGAGCCCTGTTGGCGGTGCCGCCGACGGCGACGATCTTGCCGTCGGGCTGCAGGGCGACGGCCACGCCCTCGTCGTTGCCGAAGTCGAAGTCGGTGGTGACGATGCCGTCACCGCCACCGAAACCCGTGTCGGGGCTGCCATCGGTGTTGTAGCGCACCAGCGCGAAGTCGGTGGAGGTCTCTTCGAAGTTGGCCCTGCCGACGGTGACGATCTTGCCGTCCGGCTGTACGGCCATGCCCCCGGTGGTCTCGTATCCGGTCACGTCCGTGATGACCTTGCCGTCGCCGCCGAACGTGGGATCCAGGTCGCCTGGGGCGGCCGTGGCCACGCCGGGCAGGCTCAGTACGAGCGCCAGCCCGGCGGCGGTCACCGCGCCGATGCGCCCGGCCCGGCGCCGTGGGAGTACAGGGGCATGTGGGAACACTCCATCCGTCGGTGCTGGGCCCCACCACCTTTCGGGAACGCCGGCCCTGCCGGCTCACGGCGGGGCCGGGGGCTGCGCCCCCTGGACTCCCGGGTTCCACCCCCAGGGGTGACGGCCCGTCCGCCCGACGCGGTCGCGGTCCCGGTCAGTAGCCGATCGTGAAGCGGCGTTGGACGAAGCGCGGCAGCTCCGCCTCGTCGACGAGGGCGACGGCGGCGTCCTCCATCGAGATCCGGCTGCGCCCTTCGGCGTCGAGGACCGGCTGGTCACCGCCGATCCGGAACCGGCCCGTACGTTCACCGGGCGCGATGTCCTCCGCCGGGCTGAAGTAGGTCCACAGCCTGTTGGAGGTGCGCAGGACGTTCAGGGCGTCCCGGTGGCCGCGCACCGCGGCGGCGTACTCCCTCGGCAGGCCGATCGCGTCGAGCGTCTCGTACAGGAGTTCGTCGGAGTCGGCCCGTACGACTCCGGGCGCGATCTCGAGGCTGCCGGCGCCGCCGATGACGATGAGCCGGGTCCGCGGGTGGCTCGCCAGCGCCTTCAAGAGTGCGCGCGCGGCGGTGGCGTACACGGTGGGATCGGCGATCGAGCGGGCCACCGTGTCGGCGATGTCCCTGGCGGCGTTTCCGGGCTGAAATCCGCTGATCAGCACGTCGAGGCCGGGTATGACGGCGGCGATGGAGGCGGCGTCGAGGACGTCGACGCTCTTCCAGACCACATGGGCCCGGTCCTCCTCGATCCGGGTGGCGTCGCGGCTGAAGGCCGTGACGTGGTGCCCTCGGTCAAGGGCCTCCGTGACGACGCGACTTCCGATGCCGCCGGCGGCCCCGATGACTCCGATGTGCATGGCTCTCCCCCTTGATGGCTGCTCATACCGCGCCGCGGAACTTCACGGCACGCAGAGACTATACGCCGTGCAGTTTTGATACGGCCCCAAATTTAGTGACGCTGTAGAGTGCGGAGCCATGGGAACCGTGGGAAGCACCAAGGGGCGCCGGGAGCGGCTGCGGGCCGAGACGACCGCCGAAATCAAGAAGGTCGCGCTGGAGTTGATGGCCTCGGGCGGGCCCGACGCGATCACGCTGCGGGCGATCGCACGTGAGATGGGCATGACGGCCAACGCCATCTACGGCTACTTCGCCACCCGTGACGACCTGGTCACCACGCTGATCGACAACGTCTACACCTCGCTGGCCGACACCGTGGACGCCGCCTGGGACGCCGCCCCCGCGCAGGACCCGGCCGCCCGGATCCAGGCATGGGCCCGCGCGTTCAGGAACTGGGCGCTGGCCAACGCCGAGGGATTCCGCCTCATCTACGGTGACCCCGTGCCCGGCTACCGACCTCCCGAGGGCGGCGCCGCCCCGGACGCCGCCCACCGCGTATGCACCGGCATCACCGCACTCGCGTCCGCCGCCTGGCCGTACGCCGAACCCCGCTACGCGGACGGCGACTTCGACTGGTCCGACTTCGACCCCGGCCTGCTGGACAAGGTCCGCCCGGCCTTCCCCGACCTGCCACCGGCCGCCGTGGCCCTTGCCCTGCGCATGTGGAGCCACCTGCACGGCCTGGTGTCACTGGAGATCTACGGCCACCTGCGCTCCCAGACCCCCAACCCGGAAAAGCTCTTCCGCGAGGAACTGACCCAGCTCATCCGCTCCTTGGGCATCCCTCCACAGAGCCGAACCACCCCGCGGTGACACGGCCGCACGGTCAGCCGGTGCGGCGGCGGGTCAGGGCGAGCCCGCCGAGGGCCGTCCCGATCAGGCCCACCAGCAGGGCCACGTACGCCCCGCCGAGACCGTTCCCGGTGCCGAGGCCGCCCTCTGCCGTGGCAGCGACGACCCCGCCGAGGACCATCCCGATCGGCCCGGCCACCACGGCCGCGACCGCCCCGCCGCGCCTGAAGCGGTTGCCGATGCGGCCGGCGGAGCGGGCCAGGGCCATCCCGCCGAGGACCACGGCGGTCAGCCCCAGCAGCCCGCCCACGATGGACCCGAGTCGCCCGGCACTCATGGTGTAGACACTGGCGGCGGCCGGCTGGACCGAGACGATCGCCGCCGCGGGCTCGGCAAGTACCGATCGAACTGACATGGGTGCTCCTTCTGCGACTTCCACGACTTCCACGACTTCCACAACTGGACTTCGCCCCGAGCATGTCCGCCGACCCCACCCCTGGTCGTCCCTCAGACGCAGTCACTTCGGGCTGCCGCAGGCGCGGCAGGAACCGCGGAAGTACTGCGTGCGTGGTAGTCGGCCGCTCATCCGCCGGTGGGACGCCCCCGCGCCGGCAACGGGCTAGTTTTACGGGCATGATCAAAAGGCGGTTCGTGGTTCCGGCCGGTGTCAGGGACTGGGCGGTCGCCGTCGGCGTGGCGGCGGCGCTGCTGGTCACCGGGCTGTCCGGGCAGCACTCCACCTCGAACCTCGACCTGCTCGGCTACGCGCTGCTGACGGTCGGCGGCCTGGCGCTGGCGGCCGGCCGGCGGGCGCCGGTCGCCGTGCTGGTCGTCACCGGGCTGTGCGCGGTCGGCTACCAGGCGGCGGGTTTCGACGTGGCCGCCGTCGCCTACCTGTTCGCGGTGTACGCGGCCATGCGGGCGGGGCACCGCATCGTCACGGTGGCGACGAGCGTGGCCGTGCTCGCCGCCCTCCCCCTCGCGGCCCTGGCCTCGGGCCTGCACGACACGGGCGAGGCGTTCGCGCAGGCCCGCGGCGCCCTGGAGATCGCCTGGCTGATCGCCGCCGGCGCGGCGGGGGAAGCCCTGCGGCAGGCCGAGCGGCGGGCGGACGAAGCCGAGCGGACCCGGGAGGAGACCGCGCGGCGCCGCGCCGACGAGGAGCGGCTGCGCATCGCGCGGGAGCTGCACGATTCGCTCACCCACCAGATCTCGATCATCAAGGTGCAGGCCGAGGTCGCGGTCCACGTGGCCCGCAAGCGGGGTGAACGGGTACCGGATTCCCTCCTGGCGATCCAGGGGGCCGGTCGTGAGGCGACCCGGGAGCTGCGCGCGACCCTGGAGGCGCTCCGCGACGACGACAACACGTCCCCGCCGCGTGGCCTCGACGAGGTCCCGGAACTGGTGGAACAGACCCGTGGCATCGGCCTGGACGCGCGGCTGACCATCGAGGGACCGCGACAGGACATACCGGCCGCGGTGGGCCGGACCGTCTACCGGGTCGTCCAGGAGGCGCTCACCAACGTCGCCCGGCACGCGGATGCCGGCACGGCGTCGGTCCGTATCGACTGCCGTCCGGACGCCGTGACCGTACGCGTCGACGACGACGGCAAGGCCACCCCGGACACCACCCCCGACACCGCCCCGGTACCCGGCGTCGGGCTGCTCGGGATGCGCGAACGCGTCACCGCCCTCGGAGGACGACTGCGGGCCGAACCCCGCAGCGAGGGCGGCTTCACCGTGCTGGCCGAACTCCCCGTGGAGCGAACCTCGTGATCCGTGTCCTGCTGGTCGACGACCAGCCGCTCATCCGCAGCGGGTTCCGCGCGTTCCTCGACCTCGAAGACGACATCGAGGTGGTGGCCGAGGCCGCCAACGGCAGCGAGGGCGTGGAGCTGGCCAGGATCCACCTGCCCGACATCGCGCTCATCGACATCCAGATGCCGGTCGTCGACGGCATCGAGGCCACCAGGCGCATCGCCGCGGACCCGACCCTGGCCGGGGTGCACGTCGTCATACTGACCAACTACGGCCTGGACGAGTACGTCTTCGACGCGCTGCGCGCCGGCGCGGCCGGTTTCCTCGTCAAGGACATCGTGCCGGAGGACTTCCTGCACGCCGTACGCGTCGCGGCGCGCGGCGACGCGCTCCTCGCCCCCTCGATCACCCGCAAGCTGATCAACCGGTACGTCACCCAGCCGCCCCCCACCTCCGCCGGCGCGGGCCTGGAGGAGCTGACCGGCCGCGAGCGCGAGGCCGTCGTCCTGGTCGCGCAGGGCCTGTCCAACGACGAGATCGCGGACCGCATGGTGATCAGCCCGCTGACCGCGAAGACCCACGTCAACCGGGCCATGACCAAACTTCACGCCCGCGACCGCGCCCAACTCGTGGTCCTCGCCTACGAGTCCGGCCTGGTCACCCCGCGCACCGCCTGACCGGCGTGCCGGCTCCGCCTCACCCGGCTTCGGGTGGAAAGCGGCGTACCACCTCGATGGTGAGGTTGTCGTGGATCGTGAAGTAGGGCGACGCGGCCAGCTCCGTGCCACTCGCCGCGTCCTTGGCCACGACCCGGGCTCGCCGCGCCGTGCGGTCCAGCTCCGGCGCGTGCTTGCGGCCCAGCCGTGCCCGGCGGGCCACGCCGTCGGCCCGTATGTCCAGGAACGCGTCCCAGGTGCCCGGCGTGATCGGCCCTCCCCCGTCCACCGCGGCCAGGTTCATCTCCGCACGGAAGCCGGCCATGCCCAAGCCCTCCCCCAGGTCCGGCGAGGCGACCGGCGTGGCCACGGCCGCATGCTCCCGGCCGCTCTCCCGTTCCCGCAGCACGAGTTCGTGCACCAGCCGCTGCGTTCCCAGGGACTCCACGTACGCGTGGCCCGTCAGCCCGACTCTGCCGCCCTTCCACGTCATCGACGCGAGTTGGTGCTGCGCCCGGAGCTTCGCCGTGACGTCGAACAGGACGTCCGGCAGGCCCGCGACCGGATCACGGAACAGCGGGTAGCACCGGTACACCCTGCCGTTGTCGGCCAGGTCCTTCGGCGGCTCCTTCGCCGGGTCGTACTCCATCAGTTGCTCGAAGGCTCCCGGCAGGCAGCTGACGAACGCGTACAGCCGGATCCAGTCGATCCGTGACAGCTCCTGCCCCATGTCCGGTGTCCAGTACGCCTGGACGAGGGCCCGGCCCCGGGCGTAGACCTCCGCGGTGAACGCCGGGTGCTCGTGGCGGGCGTTCACCGCCGGACGCAGCGCCGTGCGGATCAGGCTGCGGAAGTGGCGGCCCATCATCCGGCGGCGCCCGACGGGGTCCTGCACCCGCTCGGCCACGAGCGCCATGACGCGCTCGATGTGCTGCACGGTTTCGTTCGCCGACCGGCTGCGGGACGTGAGGTTCTGCCCGTCCTCTCGGAGGCGCAGAAAGTAGCAGTCGTAGTCGCCGACCACGGAGATCTTGCGCGCGGCCAGGTAGACGGCGGTGACGAAGACCTGGTCCTCGCCGTACCAGAGGTCGTCCGGGTAGCGGAGGCGCTCGTCCTCGATGATCGCGCGCCGGACGAGCTTGGCGCTGTGCAGCGACCGGTAGACCTCCGAGGTGTAGAGATCCGCCTCCCGCGCGTGCTGGTAGGCCTTGTCGGCAACGTTCCGTCCGAGGCCCACCTGCCGGGCCAGCACGACATCGCCGCCGTGTGTGTCGGCCATCCGCAGCAGACGCTCCAGGGCTTCCGGGCCGAGGTAGTCGTCGGCGTCCAGGACGAAGACGTACCGGCCCCGGGCCAGGTCGAGAGCTCTGTTGCGCGGGCCACCCGGGCCGCCGGAGTTCGCCTGGTGAATCACGTTGATCTGCGGGTGGAGGGCGGCGAACCGGTCCAGCTCCGCGCCACTGCCGTCCGTCGACCCGTCGTCGACCGCGATGACCTCGAGCCGGGCGATGCCCAGCGTCTGGCCCACGACCGAGTCCAGACACTCGGTCAGGTAAGGCATCCCGTTGCAGACAGCGATGATCACGGATATGTCGGGTACACGTTCGCGGAGCATGAGGAAGATTATGAACTCCGCTCCAACCGGACCACTCGGCTGACGCCCGACCCGGCCTTCACCTGCACCTATCCCACGCGGCCACGGGATCGGCGCGCTGCTGACGGCCCGCGCGGTCGGCGCGGCGCGGGAGCGCGGGCTGCATCCGGTGCTCGACGTCGGCGCGTCCGACACCGCCGCGGCGGCCCTGTACGAGCGGCTGGGGTGGGAACTGCCGGGCACCGTCGATCAGCGGTGGAGCCCCGAGCGGAGGGTGACCATCCGCTGCTACGCGGCGCCCGCCTGACCCCGTATCGGTGTCCGAGTGGCGATCTCCAAGATCATGACGGGGTGGCGCCGGCCTAGGGTGCCCGACTGTCTACAGGTGCGAGCAGTGGGGAGTCACGGCGGTGTGGGATCCGGATGCGACGGAGGTCCTGCCGGAAGCAGCCCTCCGTCCCCCCGCCGCCGACGCGGGCCCCGAGCGCGACCCCGAGCGCACCCGCACCGACCGGCCCGGCCGACTACCGGGTCACCCTGCGGACGGCCGATGTCGCGCAGGGCGGCACGGACAATGATGTCCAGGGACGGCTCACCGACGAGGCCGGCCGCACCTCCGCGTGGACGGTGCTGGACACGCGCGACCACAACGACTTCGAAGCCGGGGTCAGCGACACCTACGTGATCGCCGTTCCGGCCGGCTTCGGCCGCCCGGCCTCCTTCCAACTGTGGAAGGGCGGCAAGGACGCCTTGGCCGTCGAGGCCGACATACGCCTCACCGGTCCCGCGGGGTACGCGGCGGTCTGGCGCTCGGCCGGCGGCCCGTCCCGGCTCTGGATCACCGGCGGCGAGCCCGCCCCGGCCGACGGCGCCCCGGTGTTCACCGCGTACAGCCCGGACGGGACACTCTCCCGGAGCTCGCCGTGACGTCGCCCCGTCGTCGCCCGGTCCCCGCTCACGAACCCAGGTGGGAGCCTGCATGATGCCCTTCCGGATCCGCCCCGGCCGAGTGACCGCCCTCCTCCTCTCGACCGTGCTCGTCGCCGGCGGGCTGACCGGCTGTTCGTTGCTGTCCCCCTTCACCACCTGCGAGGGGACCGAAGCCCTCATGCGGGAGCTGGAGTCGCTCCCGCTCCTCGCCTCGCCCCCGCCCGGCGCGACGCCCCCCACGAAGAGTGACGCCGTCTTCTCCGAGTGCGCGGACGACAGCGGCGACGCCTATCTGACGGCCGGTCGCACCTACGTGTACGCCGGAACCCGCCAGGAGGTTCTCGACCATTACGGCAAGGCCGCGGAGGCCGACGGCTGGCGGTACGAGCCCAACCCACTGCCGGCAATGCGGCAGTTCGATTCGTGCTTCACGAAGGGCGGGGACGGCGAGGCGAAGGAGCTCTGGGTCTCCTTCGTCACAGCGGATCGGCTCACGGAGTTCTACGGGCCGGACGCCGTCCTGGAGTTCACCACCGGCGCCGGTTTCGAGATAACGGTCGGCGCGGACGTCGAGGGGACCAGGACCAGCTGCTGGGGCCCCTGACCACCACGCGCCCCACCCGTCACTCCCACGGCACGTCCGGCGCCCGGTGGTAGGTGATGTCCTGCGCGTCCAGGAAGGGCCCTTGCGCCGCCAGGCGTTGGCGGTACGCGTCCCAGTCCAGGGAGCCGGCCGGCGACCAGCCCAGTTCCGCCAGGCTCAGGAGCCGGGGGAAGGCCATGAACTCCCAGTCGGCGCGCGTCGCGATGGTCTCCGTCCACAGCGGGGCCTCCACGCCCAGGACCGCGGATTCCGGCACGCCGGACAGGTAGGCGCCCGGGTTCCAGGAGTACGAGCGCCGCACCGGGACGAGGCCCGCCCAGGCCAGGCCGGGCTTCGTGCTCTGGTCGTACTTCATGTCCAGGTAGAGCCGGTCCGCCGGGGACAGGATCAGCCGGTGGCCCGCCTCGGCCGCCGCCGCCACCCTGGTCTTCTCCGTCGCCGAGGTGCGGTCGTGGCCCCAGTACTGGAGCACCGCGCCCGGCGCCGGACGGGCCGCCGACAGCTGGTGCCAGGCCACCACCGTCTTGCCGTGGCGGGCCACGACCGCCTGGGCGCGGTCCATGAAGGCCGCGTAGTCGGCCTCCGGGGTGGAGTGGGCCTCGTCGCCGCCGATGTGCAGGTAGCGGCCCGGGGTGAGTTCCGCGAGCTCGCCGAGGACCTGGTCGATGAACTCGTACGTCCGCTCCTTGCCGACGCACAGCGAGCTGAAGCCGACCTTGACGCCGGTGTAGCGGGCGGGGGCCTTCCCGTCGCAGTTGAGTTCGGCGTAGGAGGCGAGCGCCGCGTTCACGTGGCCCGGCATGTCGATCTCCGGGACCAGCTCGATGTAGCGGTCCCCCGCGTAGGCGACGAGCTCCCGGTACTCGTCCTTCGTCCAGTGGCCGCCGGGCCCGCCGCCGACCTCGCTGCCGCCCCCGTACTCCGCAAGCCGCGGCCAGGAGTCGATCGCGAGACGCCAGCCCTGGTCGTCGGTCAGGTGCACGTGCAGGGTGTTGACCTTGTACCGGGCGAGCTGGTCCACGTACCTCTTGACCTGCTCCACCGTGAAGAAGTGGCGGGCGATGTCGACCATCGCGCCCCGGTACGCGAACCGGGGCGCGTCGGTGATCTCCCCGCCCGGCACGGTCCCCGGGCCGGCCACCGGCAGCAGCTGCCGCAGCGTCTGGCCCGCGTGGAAGAGCCCCGCGGGAGTGCGGGCGGTGAGGGTGACCCCGTCCGGGCGGGACTCCAGCCGGTAGCCCTCCTCGCCCACTCCCTCCGCGTCCTCGTCGATCCGCAGCCGGATCCCGTCGCCCTGCGCCCGTTCGACCACCGGCAGCGGCAGCCCGGTGGGGCGGCGCAGCTCCTCCGCGAGGAGCTCGCCGACCCGGCGGACCTCCTCGTCCGCGCCCCGGGACGTACGGACGACCGTGCCCGGGCCGACGGCATACCCGGGGCCTTGGGCGCGCGCGGAGACCGGCGCGGGCAGGAGCCGTTCGAAGGGGGTCGGGGCGGCCCGGCGCTCGCCGCGCGGTCTGGCGTCGTCGCCGTGGGCGGCGGTGCAGGAGGCGGAGCCCCCGAGGACGCCGAGGGCGAGGAGGGTTCCGAGTGCGCGTCGCAGTCGCAGGACTCTCATGGACCCAGGTATAGGCCAATTGGCCCGTCCAGGTGAGTGGGAGAATCATCGGATGGCGGAAATCATCCAGAAGGACGGCACTTGGACCTTCGACGGGGACGCGGTGCGCATCGTGCCGGGACGCGACAAGGGGGTCTCGCTGCTGCGGCAGACCCTCGGCGAGGTGCTCGTACCGCTCCGCGCGCTCGCGGGGATCTCGTACGAACCCGGCCGCAAGGCGGGCCGGCTGCGGCTGCGGCTGCGTGACGGCGCGGACCCGCTGCTCCAGGTGACGGGCGGGCGGCTGCCGGAGGCCTCGGACCCGTACCGGCTGACCGTGGAGGCGGACCGCAGCGGGGTCGCGGAGTATTTCGTGGACGAGGTGCGCAACGCCCTGCTGCTGGAGCAGGTGGACCCGGGCCCGACGGCCGCGTACCTGCTGCCGGGGCCCTCGGTGCCGATCACGGTGGGCGCGGGCGACGGGACGGCGGCCTTCGACGGCGACCGGGTGGCATTGGAGTGGAACTGGACGACGGAGGAGGCCAAGCGCTCCGGCGGGCCGCGCGACTTCCGAGTCGCCGATCTGCGGTCGGTGGAGTGGTCCCCGTCGAAGGGCCTGGAGAACGGCTGGCTGCGCTTCACCCTGGCGGGCGCCCCGCAGGCTCCGGCGCCCAAGTACGACCCGCACACGGTCGAGCTCTTCGGCTTCAAGAAGGACCCGCTGATGGCCCTGGTCGCGGCGGCCGTGGCGGTACGGATGCCCCACCCGGCCGCGCCGCGGGACACCCCGCCGCAGGACACCCCACCGGCGGCGGCCACGGCGATCACGGCGGCCGCGGCGGTCGAACCGCGCAAGGCCCTCGACCAGGAGGCGGCGGCCCCGGCCGAGGACCACGACGCCTTGCTGCGGCGGCTGCGCGAGCTGGGCGAACTGCACCAGGCGGGCGTTCTGACCGCCGAGGAGTTCACGGCGGCCAAGCAGGCCGTTCTGCGTCGTTTCTAGCCGATTTACATCCGGAAGAACGCATTCCCTGGTCCAGACCAGCGAGATCCTGCCCGTTTTCGGGCAGGATCTTTGCGTTCGACGCTTGAAGCCGCCAGTATCTACGGGTGCTCGATCGCCGCCCGTCGCATGACGACCTCGTCGAACACCTGGTGCGCAGCACCTCGCTCCAGCGAGGCGAGGCCGCCCGGGTGGTACTCGACGTGCTCGCCTATTTCGACGAGACGACCGAGGAGTTCGTCCGCCGCCGCCACCGGGAGCTACAGGCCGGCGGAGCGGTGAACGCGGAGATCTTCGAGCGGATCGCGGCCGAGCTGCCGCACCGCGCCGTGGCGCCTCCGGAGCTCTCGCTCCGGCAGCTGCGCCGCATCGTCTACGGCTGAGCCGCCGCCGCATCAGCGGCCGCGAACGAGCATCGGGAACCGAACTTCAGGAGGGGCTAAACCGTATGTGCGGAATCGTCGGTTACATCGGCAAGCGTGACGTGGCACCGCTGCTGCTCGAAGGCCTGCAGCGACTGGAATACCGCGGATACGACTCCGCGGGCATCGTCGTGAACAGCCCGAAGGCCGCCGCCCTCAAGGTGGTCAAGGCCAAGGGTCGGGTCCGCGAGCTGGAGTCCCGCGTCCCCAAGCGCTTCGCCGGCACCACCGGCATCGCCCACACCCGCTGGGCCACGCACGGCGCCCCGAGCGACATCAACTCGCACCCGCACCTCGACGCCGAGAACAAGGTCGCCGTCGTCCACAACGGCATCGTCGACAACGCCTCCGAGCTGCGCGCGAAGCTGGAGGCCGAGGGCGTCGTCTTCGTCTCGGAGACCGACACCGAGGTCATCGTCCACCTCATCGCCCGCTCCGCGGCCGACTCCCTGGAGGAGAAGGTCCGCGAGGCCGTCAAGGCGATCGAGGGCACCTACGGCATCGCCGTCATGCACGCCGACTTCGCCGACCGCATCGTCGTCGCCCGCAACGGCTCCCCGGTGGTCCTGGGCATAGGCGAGAAGGAGATGTTCGTCGCCTCGGACGTCGCCGCGCTGGTCGCCCACACCCGCCAGATCGTCACCCTCGACGACGGCGAGATGGCCACCCTCAAGGCCGACGACTTCCGCACCTACACCACCAGTGGCGCCTCCACCACCGCCACCCCGGAGACCGTGGAGTGGGAGGCCGCCTCGTACGACATGGGCGGTCACGACACCTACATGCACAAGGAGATCTCCGAGCAGCCCGACGCGGTCGACCGCGTGCTGCGCGGCCGGATCGACGACCGCTTCAACACCGTCCACCTGGGCGGCCTGAACCTGGACCCGCGCGAGGCGCGCGGCATCCGCCGGGTCAAGATCCTGGGCTGCGGCACCTCGTACCACGCGGGCCTCATCGGCGCCGGCCTCATCGAGGGCATGGCCCGCATCCCCGCGGACGCCGAGCCGGCCTCCGAGTTCCGCTACCGCAACCCGGTCGTGGACCCCGACACCCTGTACATCGCCGTCTCCCAGTCCGGTGAGACGTACGACGTGCTCGCGGCCGTCCAGGAGCTCAAGCGCAAGGGCGCCCGCGTCCTCGGCGTGGTCAACGTGGTCGGCTCGGCCATCGCCCGCGAGGCCGACGGCGGCGTGTACGTGCACGCCGGCCCCGAGGTCTGCGTCGTGTCCACCAAGTGCTTCACCAACACGGTCGTGGCCTTCGCGCTGCTCGCCGTGCACCTGGGCCGCATCCGGGACCTGTCGGTCACCGACGGCAAGCGGATCATCGAGGGCCTGCGCAAGCTGCCCGCGCAGATCCAGGAGATCCTCGAAGGCGAAGAGGACATCAAGAAGCTGGCGGCCGAGTTCGCCGAGGCCAAGTCGATGATGTTCATCGGCCGGGTCCGCGGCTACCCGGTGGCGCTGGAGGCCTCCCTGAAGCTCAAGGAGATCTCCTACATCCACGCCGAGGCCTACCCGGCCTCCGAGCTCAAGCACGGCCCGCTGGCCCTGATCGAGCCCTCGCTGCCGACGGTCGCGATCGTCCCGGACGACGACCTGCTGGAGAAGAACCGCGCGGCGCTGGAGGAGATCAAGGCCCGCAGCGGCCGGATCCTCGCGGTCGCCCACCGCGAGCAGGAGAAGGCGGACCACACCATCGTCGTCCCGAAGAACGAGGACGAGCTGGACCCGATCCTGATGGGCATCCCGCTCCAGCTGCTGGCGTACCACACGGCCCTGGCCATGGGCCGCGACATCGACAAGCCGCGCAACCTGGCGAAGTCCGTCACGGTCGAGTAGTCGCTGCGGCGAGAACACACGAGAGAACCCCCGTGCGCACCGCGCACGGGGGTTCTCGCATCCGGCTTCGTTCAGCTCGCGGCGACCGCGCCCCTCCTGGACTTGCCGACGGCCATCGGCCAGTTCGCCAGGGCCGCCGTGGCCCCGTACCAGGCCAGCAGGCCGGAGACGGCGGCGACCCAGCCGCCGGCCTTGGCGAGCCCGCCGTTGTCCGCGAAGGCGGCTATCGCCAGCAGGACGAGGGACAGGGTCAGCAGGCCGTAGACGCCCTGGCTGAACAGCCCGCTCGCGGCGGCGACCGTGAGGGTCAGCGCGAGCAGTGCGAAGAGGACAAGAAACGTTCCGGCGGCTTCACCGGAGGCCGCGGCACCCGCGCCCTTGGCCCAGGTGAACCAGAAGATTCCGAGGCCCGCGAACGCGGTGCCATTCGATCCGTTGCCGCCGCGGTACTCCAGGAGTCCGAGGAGGAACAGGGCGACGCCGCCGACGTACATCGCGAGCGACACGGAACTGGCAGCGGTGACACCGTCGATGACGCCGGTGTGGCCGATACCGAATGCGAGAAGGGTGAGACCCAGGGCGATGTTCCCGAGGGTCGAAGTCGAGGCCGTGCTTCCCGCAGAGACACCATTGTCCACGGCGGGCTCCCTTCGATCTGCAGTTGTTTGCTGCGTCCCAGCAGCACTTATCTACCCTTTACACGGGTGCACAACCGCACAATCGGCTTAACAACCGGTCACGGAATGACAACGACCGGTCGCTGTGCGCGTTTGGCCAGCCGGCCGGCCACGGAACCGAAGATCCGGCCCACGATCCCGTGGGTGGAACCCACCACGATGGCGTCGGCCGAATACTCCCGGCCGACCTCCTCCAGTTCATGGCAGATGTCACCACCGCGCTCGACCAGGATCCACGGCACTTCGGCCAGATAGTCCGCGCAGGCGAGCTCCAGCCCGAGCACCTCGGTGCGGTGGTCCGGAACGTCGACGAAGACCGGGGGCTCGCAACCGGCCCACACGGTGGTGGGCAGCCGGTTGGCGACATGGACGATGATCAGACCGGATCCGGAGCGGCGGGCCATGCCGATCGCATAGGCCAGGGCCCGCTCACTGGAAGTGGATCCGTCGAATCCCACAACGACCCCGTGCCGGAAGGCCGGGTCGCAGGCAAGGCGCGGCTGTTCCGCCGGGCGCAGATCGGCGGCCGACTCGGGGTCGGCGAGCCGCTTGCGCTTGCGGTCCGCGGGTTCGGAGAATTCGTGACCGGCCATGGGTGTCTCGGCGAAGAGGTCCTTGGAGGAAGCAACAGGGGAAATTGGCGACGCTGGGTGACGGAGCTCTGTCCGGGAAGCATCTTCCCAAGCCCATACCCACCAGGGTACGGCGACACTCCTGTCCTGCACAGGGCTTGCCGCCCTTGGAGAGCGTCCCAGGGAGCATGCCGGAGCGAGCGCTCCTTGGCAATGGCCGCTGTCCCCTACAGCCAGTGACGAGGTCGGGTCCGCGCCACCCGTGCGCGCAGTGACCGAGGCCCGCCGCGCGGCGTTGGTCATGCGTCCGACCTTCAGGTAAGAGCCCGCAGGGAGTACGCCGTGCCCGGCCGTCCGGTCCACCCCGTCCAACCCGTCCAGCCCGCTCAGCCGACCCAGTCCGTCCCGTCCGCCCGCCCGTCCGCCCGCCAGTCCGCCCGCCCGTCCCTTCACTCGTCCGTGCACCCCGCCGGACGGCACCACGACGACCCGGCGGGTGACGTCGTGCGCTGGGCCGCCTTCAGCTGCCTGCTCGTCCCCGTGGTCCTCGTCGTCTACGGAACCTCCTTCGGCGGGGCCGCGGTCGCGACCCTCGGCCTGCTCGCCGTCACGGCCGCCTGCCGGGTGCTGCTGCGCCACTCGGAGAAGACGCAGCGGGCCGCGGCCAGGGTGCTGTCGGAGGAGCATCTTCCGCCCGCTCGCCGTCGCCGGCACTCGCGCGGAGGGGCCGGTGGCCGCCGCGGCTGCCACGCTTCCGAGTCCCCGAACCCGCAGGACTGACTGATTCGCACACCCACACCCGCATGTTTTCAGCCAACTTCCCGGCAGAGTGGCCCCCTTGCCGGAATGTCCCCCCAACCCCCCTACCACCAGGGACGACAGAGCCGGAGGGGCGTCACGACCCCATGGGTACTGGCCACGAGCGGACGGAACCCTTCCCTCGCCGGTAGCGGAGCGGAACGGTTCCTGATCGAATGCTTTTCGCCAAGTTGAGAAGTCGACATAGCGCTGCGTGCTGAACTTGTCACGCCGACACCACGGGACGCAGTAGATTCGATCATGTATTTACGGCGGGGGATCCACGTGCGAGGCCGAGGGGAAACGTGCAGGTGCGACCAGACCAAGGAGTCGCGACACCCAAGGGGGGCTTAGCGCCATGAGCCAGGATTCCACCGCAGTCGTCGCTGACGCGGGCCGGAAGCTCGCGGGGCGTCGCCGCAGGGAGATCGTCGCGGTGCTGCTGTTCAGCGGCGGGCCGATCTTCGAGAGCTCCATTCCACTTTCCGTGTTCGGCATTGACCGGCAGGACGCGGGAGTTCCACGCTATCGACTGCTCGTGTGCGCCGGGGAGGACGGTCCGCTGCGGACCACCGGCGGACTCGAACTGACCGCGCCATACGGGTTGGAGGCGATCGCCCGGGCAGGCACGGTCGTCGTGCCCGCGTGGCGTTCCATCACTTCACCACCGCCTCCGGAGGCGCTCGACGCACTGCGTCTGGCGCACGAGGAGGGAGCCCGGATCGTCGGACTGTGCACGGGGGCCTTCGTGCTCGCCGCCGCCGGTCTGCTGGACGGCCGGCCCGCGACGACGCACTGGATGTACGCGCCGACGCTGGCCAAGCGCTACCCGTCCGTCCACGTCGATCCGCGCGAGCTGTTCGTCGACGACGGCGACGTGCTCACGTCCGCGGGCACCGCGGCCGGAATCGATCTGTGCCTGCACATCGTGCGCTCGGACCACGGCAGCGAGGCGGCCGGGGCTCTGGCCCGCCGACTCGTCGTACCGCCGCGCCGCACCGGTGGCCAGGAGCGCTACCTCGACCGGTCGCTGCCGGAGGAGATCGGCGCCGACCCGCTGGCCGAGGTCGTCGCCTGGGCGCTGGAGCACCTCCACGAGCAGTTCGACGTGGAGACCCTGGCGGCCCGCGCCTACATGAGCAGGCGCACCTTCGACCGCCGGTTCCGCTCGCTGACCGGCAGCGCGCCGCTGCAGTGGCTGATCACCCAGCGGGTGCTCCAGGCACAGCGGCTGCTGGAGACCTCCGACTACTCGGTCGACGAGGTCGCCGGGCGCTGCGGGTTCCGCTCGCCGGTCGCCCTGCGCGGTCACTTCCGCCGGCAGCTGGGGTCCTCCCCGGCCGCCTACCGCTCGGCCTACCGGGCACGCCGGCCGCAGGCCGACGTGGCACAGGTGTCCGACCTCCAGTCGGCTCCGGTGCCCCACCAGCGCACCCCGCAGCCCCAGCGGGCCGCGGCGGCGCTGGCCGCTACCGGCCCGACGGTGACGGAGCTCTACGCTCCGGGTCGGGTCCTGCGGGAGCACGCGTAACCCTCACAACGGGTACGGCATGTGGAGGTCCCTCACCGGTCACCCCCGGTGGGGGACCTTCCGCGTCCGCAGCGCGTCCGTTCCGCGCCGTTCCCCGTTCCGCATATGCGGTCCGGCCCCGGGCGACCGCATAAGGTGGGACACATGAACGATCGCATGGTGTGGATCGACTGCGAGATGACCGGGCTCTCGTTGACGGACGACGCACTTATCGAGGTGGCCGCACTGGTCACCGACTCGGAGCTCAACGTGCTCGGCGAAGGCGTGGACATCGTGATCCGCCCGCCGGACGCGGCCCTGGAGACCATGCCCGACGTGGTGCGCGAGATGCACACCTCGTCCGGACTGCTCGAGGAGCTGGCCGGCGGGACCACCCTCGCGGACGCCGAGGCGCAGGTCCTGGCCTACGTACGGGAGCACGTGAAGGAACCCCGCAAGGCGCCGCTCTGCGGAAACACGGTCGGCACCGACCGCGGCTTCCTGCTGCGCGACATGCCCGCGCTGGAGAGCCACCTGCACTACCGGATCGTGGACGTGTCCTCGATCAAGGAGCTGGCGCGCCGCTGGTACCCGCGGGCGTACTTCAACAGCCCGCCGAAGAACGGCAACCACCGGGCGCTCGCGGACATCAAGGAGTCCATCGCCGAGCTGCGCTACTACCGGGAGGCGGTCTTCGTGCCGCAGCCCGGGCCCGACACGGACACCGCGCGGACCATCGCCGCCAAGCACGTGGTGCCCGCCGAATAGCGGTCCCGGAGCGGGCGCGGGGAAAGGGGGGAGCGAGCACCCTCCCGGACCCTGTACCCTTTTCTTCGGCCGGTCGGTTCTCCGACCGGACATGGTGGGTGTAGCTCAGTTGGTAGAGCACCTGGTTGTGGTCCAGGTGGCCGCGGGTTCAAGTCCCGTCACTCACCCTGCGGGAAGGCCCCGGTTCGCGGAAGCGGACCGGGGCCTTCTGCGTTCTCAGGAGGATTCGCGGACCACCAGCCGGTTCGGCAGCACGACGCACGTCTCACCTGTCTCACCCTTCTCCCTCGCCTCACCCGTCTCCCCCGCCTCGCCGCCGCCGATCCGCTCCAGCAGCATCCGCGCCATCGTCCGGCCCATCTCCTCGATCGGCTGCCGGACGCTGGTCAGCGGCGGGTCCATGTGCCGGGCCACCACCGAGTCGTCGAAGCCGACGAGCGCCACGTCCTGCGGGATCCGGCGCCCGGCCGCGCGCAGCTCGCGGCGGGCGCCGGCCGCCATGACGTCCGAGGAGGCGAAGACCGCGTCCAGCGCGGGACGGCGGTCCAGCAGCTCGCGCATGGCCCGGCGGCCGCCGTCCTCGGTGAAGTCGCCGATCGCGATCAGCCCCTCGTCGACGGGGTGTCCGGCGGCCGCCAGGGCCTGCCGGTAGCCGTCGAGGCGGCACTGGGCCCCGTACACGTCCAGCGGGCCGGTGATGGTGGCTATCGCGCGCCGGCCCCGGTCGAGGAGGTGGCGTACGGCCTCGGCGGCGCCCGCCAGGTTGTCGGAGTCCACGCAGGGCAGCGGCTCGTCGGCGGAGCGGCGGCCGCTGATCACCGTCGGGATGCCGAGCTCGGCCAGCATCTCCGGCAGCGGGTCGCCCGCGTGGACGGAGACGAGAAGCACCCCGTCGACGCGGTGCCCGGTCAGGTACTGGGCGAGGCGACGCCGCTCGCGGTCGCCGCCCGCGAGGGTGAGGACGAGTTGGACGTCGGTCTCGGCGAGGGCGGCGCCGACCCCGCGGACCACGTCGGAGAAGTACGGCTCGGCGAAGAAGCGCGACTCGGGCTCGGGGATCACGAGCGCAATGGCGTCCGTCCGGTTGGCGGCGAGCGCCCTGGCCGCGCGGTTGGGCACGTACCCGAGCTCGGCGACGGCCCGCTCGACGGCGGCCCTGGTCTGCTCGCTGACCTTGGAGGAGCCGTTGACGACCCGGGAGACCGTACCGCGACCGACTCCGGCCCGCGCCGCGACCTCCTCGAGGGTCGGCCGTCCCCCACCGCGCGCATGCCCGTTCATGGCTTCCTCCCGGATGCGAATCTACCTCTTGACGGCCGTGGGAGCGCTCCCACATTGTGACACGCGACACCCGGCACGTTCCCGTCCTTCAGGGAGGACCCAGATGCGAGCCCGAAGAAGCCTTGTCACCACGGCCGGTCTGCTCGGCGCGACGGCCCTGCTGCTCGCCGGATGCGCAGAGGATCCCGCCGACAAGTCCGGCCCGAGCGCCCCGGCGGCCGGCGACGGCAAGGCCAAGACCACCCTCACCGTCGGGGTCTTCGGGGCCTTCGGCCTCAAGGAGGCCGGGCTCTACGACGAGTACATGGCGCAGAATCCCGGGATCCGCATCGAGCAGACCTCCATCGAGCGGAACGAGAACTACTACCCCCAGCTCCTCACCCACCTCGGTACGGGCAGCGGGCTCGCCGACATCCAGGCCGTCGAGGTCAACAACATCGCGGAGATCACCGCCACCCAGGCCGACAAGCTGGTCGACCTGGCCAAGGCGCCGGGCGTGGACAAGGCCGCGTACCTGCCCTGGAAGTGGGCGCAGGGCACGGCGAGCGCGGCCAAGGGCGGGGCCACGGTCGGTCTGGGCACCGACATCGGACCGCAGGGCATCTGCTACCGCAAGGACCTCTTCGAGGCGGCCGGGCTGCCCACGGACCGGGCGGCGGTCGGCGCGCTGTGGGCGGGTGACTGGAACAAGTACCTGGAGGCCGGCAAGGCCTACAAGGCGAAGGCCGGCGACGGGAAGGCCTTCGTGGACTCCGCCTCGGGCGTGATGGCGGCGGTGACCGGCAGCAGCGCGCAGCGGTTCTACGACGACCAGGGCAAGGTCGTCTACAAGACCAACCCGGCGGTGCGGGGGGCCTTCGACCTGGCCGCCTCCTTCGCCACCGAGGGGCTGAGCGCGAAGCTCCAGCAGTTCACCCCGACCTGGGACCAGGGCTTCGCCAACGGCTCGTTCGCCACCGTCTCCTGCCCGGCCTGGATGCTCGGCTACATCCAGGACAAGGCGGGTCCGGCGGGCAAGGACAAGTGGGACGTGGCGCAGGCTCCGAAGCCGAGCAACTGGGGCGGGTCCTTCCTGGTGGTACCGAAGGCGGGCAAGCACGCCGAGGAGGCCGCGAAGCTGGCGGCCTGGCTGACGGCCCCGGCGCAGCAGGCGAAGCTGTTCGAGAAGCGGGGCAGTTTCCCGAGCGCGAGCGCCACGTACAAGCTGGCGGCGGTGTCGGGCGCCAAGCACGAGTACTTCGGCGGGGCCCCGATCGGCGAGATCTTCGCGAAGGCGGCGGAGGGCGTGCCGGTGGCGGTGGTCGGCCCCAAGGACCTGGTGATCGCACAGAACCTGGCGGACATCGGGATGCTCCAGGTCGACCAGAAGGGGCGCAGCCCGCAGGAGGGCTGGGAGTCCGCGGTGAAGGCCATCGACAACGCGCTCGACCGGTGAGCGGACCGGTTGCCTGGCCGGCGGCACAGGCGAGGAAACGGCCCCTGGCGCGCCCCGGGGCCCGGGCGGTAGCGCCGCCCGAAACCCTGCCCGGGGCGCGGCCCAAGGCCCGGACCGGGGCTCGGCCGGAAGTGCGGCCCATGGCGCGGCCCGGGGTGCAGTGCCCGGCGGCTGGGTTCTCTGGAACAGCCGCGCGCTGCGGGGCGGTGTGCCGGTGAGCGACGAGACCGCCCTGCATGCCCCTTCCGCCTCCCGCCCCGCAGGGAAGGCGGAGGGGGGCGGCCGGGGCCGGCGGAGCCAGGCGTGGCGTTCGCGCCGCTACCGGTGGGACCTGCGCTGGAGCCCGTACGCCTTCGTGGCGCCCTTCTTCCTCTTCTTCGCCGCCTTCGGGCTGTTCCCGCTGCTGTACACGGGCTGGGCGGCGCTGCACCAGGTGGAGCTGACCGATCCGGACTCCATGACGTGGGTGGGCCTGAAGAACTTCACCCGCCTGTGGGACGACGAGTTCTTCTGGAACGCGCTGCGCAACACCGTCACCATCGGGCTGCTGTCCACCGTGCCGCAGCTGGCGATCGCGCTAGGCCTGGCCCACCTGCTCAACTACAAGCTGCGGGGCTCGGCCTTCTTCCGGGTCGCGGTGCTCACCCCGTACGCGACCTCGGTGGCGGCGGCCACGCTGGTCTTCGTCCTGCTCTTCGGCCGCGACCACGGCATGGTCAACTGGGCCTTGTCGGCGGTCGGGTTCGACGCGGTGGACTGGCAGAACGGCACCTTCGCCTCGCAGTTGGCGGTCTCCACCATCGTGATCTGGCGGTGGACCGGCTACAACGCGCTGATCTACCTGGCGGCCATGCAGGCCGTGCCGGGCGAGCTGTACGAATCGGCGGCCCTGGACGGCGCCTCGCGGTGGCAGCAGTTCCGCCACGTGACCGTGCCCTCCCTCCGGCCGACGATCTTCTTCACCTGCGTGGTGTCGACGATCGGGGCGACCCAGCTCTTCGGCGAGCCGCTGCTGTTCAACGGTGGGTCGGGTGCGACGGGCGGCTCGGACCACCAGTTCCAGACCCTCGGGCTGTACCTGTACGAGCAGGGCTGGGTGAACCTGCACCTCGGGCGGGCCTCGGCGATCGCCTGGGCGATGTTCCTGATCCTGCTGGTCGTCGCCGGCGCGGCGCGGCTGCTGCGCGGACGGGAGGCTTCCCGATGAGGTCACTGCGCGCGGGCAGGTTCACGTACCTGGTGCTCGCCCTCTTCACGGCGGGCTCCCTCTTTCCCCTCCTGTGGACGGCGATCGCGGCCTCCCGGAGCAATACGCGCCTCGCGCAGACCCCGCCGCCGTTCTGGTTCGGCGGGAACCTGGGGCGCAACCTCCAGGTCGCCTGGACCGACGCGAACATGGGCACGGCCCTGCTCAACACGGTGGTCGTGGCGGGCACGGTGGCGGTCGGGACGGTGCTCTTCTCCACCCTGGCCGGCTTCGCCTTCGCCAAGCTCCGCTTCCGGGGCCGCCGGCTGCTGATGTCCCTCGTCGTGGGGACGATGCTGATCCCGCCGCAGCTGAGCGTGGTCCCGCTGTACATGCTGATCGCCGAGCTGTCGTGGACGGACCGGCTCCAGGCGGTGATCCTGCCGACCCTGGTCTCCGCCTTCGGGGTCTTCTTCATGCGGCAGTACCTGGCCCAGGCGCTGCCGTCGGAGCTGGTGGAGGCGGCGCGCACGGACGGGGCGAGTTCGCTGCGGGTCGTGTGGCACGTGGTGTTCCCGGCGGCCCGGCCGGCGATGGCGGTGCTGGCCATGCTGACCTTCGTCATGGCCTGGAACGACTTCTTCTGGCCGATCGTCGCGCTGACCCAGAACGGCAGCCCGACGGTGCAGGTGGCCCTGACCGGTTTGGGCCGGGGTTACATCCCCGACCAGTCGGTGATCATGGCGGGCGCGCTGCTGGGCACGCTCCCGCTGCTGCTGGTGTTCCTCGTCTTCGGCCGCCAGATCGTCGGCGGCATCATGCAGGGAGCGGTCAAGGGATGACAGACATTCGTTTCCCGGAGGGATTCCTCTGGGGCACCGCCACGGCGGCCTTCCAGATCGAGGGCGCGGCCGGCCTGCGCGGGCCGTCCATCTGGGACACCTTCTGCGATACGCCGGGCAAGGTGTACGGCGGCCACACCGGCGAGGTGGCCGTGGACCACCACCGGCTGTGGCGGGACGACGTCCGGATGATGGCCGAACTGGGGCTGGGCGCCTACCGGTTCTCGGTGTCCTGGCCGCGGGTGCTGGCCGGCGGGATCGGCTTCTACGACGCGCTCGTCGACGAGCTGCTCTCGTACGGGATCAAGCCCTGCGTGACCCTGTACCACTGGGACCTCCCGCAGGAGCTGGAGGGCGCGGGGGGCTGGCCCGAGCGGGAGACGGCGTACGCCTTCGCCGAGTACGCCTCCCTGGTCTCGGCGGCGCTGGCCGACCGGGTGGAGCTGTGGACCACCCTCAACGAGCCCTGGTGCAGCGCGTTCCTCGGCTACGCCTCCGGGGTCCACGCCCCCGGGCGCACCTCGCCCGGGGACTCGCTGCGCGCCGCGCACCACCTCAACCTGGCGCACGGCCTCGCGGCCGCGGTGCTGCCCGCCTCGGCGCGGACGGGCATCGCGCTGAACCTCAGCGCGGTACGGCCGCTGACCGGCTCGGCGGCCGACCAGGACGCCGGGCGCCGCATCGACGCCCTGGCGAACCGGATCTTCACCGGCCCGCTGCTGCACGGGGCCTACCCGCAGGACCTCCTCGCGGACACGGCCGCCCTGACGGACTGGTCCTTCGTACGCCCCGGCGACGAGGCGCTGATCCACCAGCCGCTCGGCTTCCTGGGCGTGAACTACTACACGCCGGCGGTGGTCTCGGCGGCCCCCGAGGGCGCGCCCGGCCCCCGCGACGACGGCCACGGCGGCGGGGAGCACTCCCCCTGGCCGGCCGCGGACGGGGTGGCCTTCCACCAACCCCCGGGCGAGCGCACCGAGATGGGCTGGTCGATCGACCCCACGGGGCTGTACGACCTCCTCACGCACTGCGCCCGCGAAGCCCCCGGCCTACCGCTCCTGGTCACCGAGAACGGCGCGGCGTACGGCCCGGACGTGCACGACCCGGCCCGCATCGACTATCTGGAGTCCCACCTCGCCGAGGTCCACCGCGCCCTGGTGGACGGCGCCCCGGTGGAGGGCTACTTCCTGTGGTCGCTGATGGACAACTTCGAATGGTCCTACGGCTACAGCAAGCGCTTCGGCATCGTCCACGTCGACTACGAGACCCAGACGCGTACGCCCCGCTCCAGCGCGCACTGGTACGCGAAGGTGGCCCGGAGCGGCGCTGTCACGAGGACTGCAGCCCCGCCATGGCCTTCGCCAGCTCCTCGGGCCTCATGACCGGAGCGACCTCGATCTCGGCGTGGTAGTCACGGAACAGTTCCCACGTCAGCGACGGCATCATCGTGCTGTCCTGCAGGTCGAAGACGATCCAGCAGGACCGCACGCCCTCGTGCAGCCCGAAGTAGGCCGATTCCGGCTTGACCGTGTCCATCATCTTCTTCACCGCCTGGGGCAGGGCGCCGGTCGCGATGCCCTCATTGGTGGCGGCCGTGTCGAAGTGGGCCCTGAGCATGACTCTCATGCGTGACTCCTCTCGTCACGCCCACCCTGGGCGGACCCGCCCGGCGCGGCAACATCTCCGCGACCGTCCGGGCGGGGGCCGTCCGGGCGGGGCCCGTCCGTGTGCCCACACCGCCGGCCTGCCTACGCCTTCGGCTGCGCGCCCTGGATGTGGAAGTTGAAGTCGACGTGGCCGAGCTTGCCCATCAGCTGGAGCCAGATCGGCAGCAGCATCTCGGGGCCCCGCGCGGTCTGGATCCCACCGAGGTCGAGCACGCTCGCCTCGGGCCACCCGAAGGAATACAGCAGCTCGCGCACCGTCTTCTTGGCGTCCTCGTCGTCGCCGGACAGGAAGACGTTGTGGTCCCCGGCGACCCGGGTCGGGTCCACCATCACGGCGGCCGTCATGGTGTTGAGGGTCTTGACGACCCGCAGCTGGGGGAAGGTCCGCTGGATGAGCTCGCCGAGGCTGTCGGTGTTGGCCGGGTCGAGCACGGGCGGCCATCCCTGCGAGAAGTCCAGCGGGTTGGCGATGTCGATCAGCACCTTGCCGTCGAGGTGCCCGGCGTCGGCGGCGTTCAACGCGTCGACGCTGACCCGGCCCCCGGTGGCGTTGACGAGGACCTCGCCGGTGCGGGCGGCGTCGGCGAACGGCAGGAGCTCCACCTCGGGGTGCCGTGCCTGCCACTCGGCGTAGGGCGCGGCCGGGGCTCCGGTCGCGGCCGGCTCGGTCCGGGACAGCGTGGTGGCGGGGTCACGGGTGCCGATCACGACGTCGTGCCCGAGGGAGAGGAGCCGTTCGGCGACCGTACGGCCCACGATCCCGGTGCCGAGGATTGCGTAGCGCATTGCGGATATCCCTTCACGCGGAAGCGCGGACAGTCCGGCTTCCCGATCGGCCAACCACGCCTGCGCGCACGGCATTCCGGCCTTCCGGCATTCGGTACGCCGCAGCGCGTCAGTCCAGGATCCCCACGTCGTAGAAGAAGCGGTAGCGGTTCGGGTCGTCCGGCAGGAACCAGTGGAAGCCCTCCTCGAAGAAGACGGCCACGATGTTGACGGCGATCACCAGGCCGAGGAACGCCAGCGTGAAGGTCCCGGCCGTCCGCAGCGGTCCCGGGGCGGTGGCCGGGACGGTGCGGGCCGCCGTCGTGTGGGCGAAGGCCATGGCGATGCCGATGGCGACCACGGAGGCCTGGAAGAGGATCCAGGCCCAGACGTACAGGTGCAGCCCGAAGGCCTCGCTCCCGTACCCCTTGTCGCCCGGCAGGATGTGCAGCATGGTCTGCCGCCAGGACGCGAAGGAGCCGGCGATCACCGCGACCAGGGACAGCCCCCAGCCCATCATGTAGTCGCGGCCGGTCAGCACGCCGTGCGACATCGCCGTGCGGACGATGTACGCCGCCCCCATCGCGGCCAGCAGCATGAACATCCGCTGGACGATGCAGAGCGGGCAGGGGTACTCCCACATCCCGAACTGGTAGAAGAGGCCTCCGCAGACGACTCCCGTCCAGCCGACGGCGAAGAAGCAGGCGAACCAGTACTGGACGCGGCCGAGCAGGCCGCTGGTCGGCGCCGCCTCCGGCAGGAGGCTGTGCATCGCGGCCACCGTCAGTAGCTCAGGTTCAGGGCGAGGCTGCTGGTGATGTGGTGCGCCATCAGCAGGATCACGGCGATCAACATGACCCACCACGCTCCGAGCACGACCATCCGGGACGACTCCCGGTACATGGCGATCAGCGTGGCGAGGAGGCCGCCGAAGATGAGGGTGTCCATGAACCGGACGGTATCGATTTACGGACAAACCGCCCGCAAGGCGCGCCCCCGGTTACTTCGCTTGCCCCCGCCTCTTGCGTCGGCCGCGCCGCACCCGCACCCCGCCCGCGCCGCCCCGGCTCCGGCCCCGGCCGTCCAGGGCGATCCAGACCCGGACCTCGGTCCCGCCGAGCACCGAGCGGCCCAGCCGGACGTCGCCGCCGGTCGATTCCGCGACCCGGCGCACGATGTCCAGGCCGAGGCCCGTGGAGCCGTCGCGGGCGCCGTCGTTGCCGCGCCGCAGGGCGGCGTCCGGGTCGTCGATGCCGGGGCCCGCGTCGGAGACGAGCACGATGACCGCGTCCGAGGCGTCGTGGACGTCCACCGCGAAGGGGGTGCCCTCGGGGGTGTGCCGGAAGACGTTGCCGAGCATGGCGTCGAGGGCGGCGGCGAGTTCGGGGCGGGCCACGGGGATCCGTACCGTACGGTCCACGCCCGCGAGGCGCACCTCGCGGCCCTCGTCCTCCGCGAGCGCCGACCAGAACGCCATCCGGTCGCGGATCACCTCGGAGGCGTCGCACCCGGCGTTCCCGCCCGCCCCGGCGGCCAGGCCGGTCGCGGGGCGCTGCTCGCGGGCCGTGCGGATGATCGTGTCGACCTCGCGTTCCAGCTGCTCCACCGCCGCCCGGGTCTGGTCGGCTGCCGGACCGTCCCCGAGGGAGGCCGCGTTGAGCCGGAGCACCGTCAGCGGGGTCCGCAGCCGGTGCGAGAGGTCGGCGGCCAGCTCCCGCTCGTTGGCGAGGAGTTCCACCACCTGGTCCGCCATCGCGTTGAACGCGAGGGCCGCCGAGCGCAGTTCCTTCGGCCCGGCCTCGGGGACCCGCGCGCCGAGCTTGCCCTCGCCCAGCTGGTGGGCCGCGTCCGCGAGCCGCTCGGCGGGCCGGACCAGCCGGGCGCCGAGCCGGTCGGCGACGCCGACGGAGCCCACGATCAGTGCCAGGGCGACGCCCGCGAGGATCAGCCAGGCCGTCGTGACGCCGTTGCTGACCTCGCTCTCCGGTACGAGGATCTCCACCACGGCGATGTCCCCCGAGCCGAGGGCGGTCGGCTGGAGCAGCGCCGAGCCCCCGCCCGCCACGGAGGCCGTCGTGGCCCGCCCCATCCGCCGGGTCTGCGCGACGGCCTGCTCACCGGCCCAGCCCCCGCCGATCTCCACGGGGGCGCTCGTGCCGATCGCCGGCACGTGCACGGCCATCCGCCGGGCGGCGCCCATCTGCGTGGACTCCACCGCCTTGCGCAGCTGCACCGGGTCGGTGGTGATGGACAGGGTGGGCCCGATGGTGGCGGCCTGCCGCTCCGCGTTGGAGAAGGCACGGTCGCTGGCCATCTCCTGGACGACCAGCCCGAGCGGCACGGCGAAGGCCACGACCACCATGGCGGTGACCGCGAGGCACACCTTGACCAGCGCCCACCTCACGCCGGACCCCTCACTGCGGCGGCTCCAGCTTGACCCCGACACCCCGCAGGGTGTGCAGGTAGCGCGGCCGGGCGGCGGTCTCGCCGAGTTTGCGGCGCAGCCAGGACAGGTGGACGTCGATGGTCTGGTCGTCCCCGTACGACTGCTGCCAGACCTCGGCGAGCAGCTCGCGGCGGGCCACGACCACCCCGGGCCGCCCGGCGAGGAAGGCCAGCAGGTCGAACTCCCGGCGGGTGAGGTCCAGTACCGTCCCGTCCAGCTCGGCCTGGCGGCGCAGCGGGTCGATGGCGAGCCCGCCGACGCGCAGCACGCGGGAGGGCGGTTCGGCGCCGGCGGCCGCGCGGGAGCGGCGCAGGACTGCGGCCATCCGGGCGGAGAGGTGCTCGACGGAGAAAGGTTTGGTCAGGTAGTCGTCGGCGCCGTCGTTGAGCAGCCGGACGATCTCCGTCTCGTCGTCGCGCGCGGTCGCGATGATCACGGGTACGTCGGTGATGCCGCGCAGCATCTTCAGCGCTTCCGACCCGTCCAGGTCGGGCAGTCCGAGGTCGAGGATGACCACGTCGAAGCGGTGGTGGGCGACCTCGCGCAGGGCCTCGAGGGCCGTGCCGACGCTCCGCACGGTGTGCGAGGCCTCGGTCAGGTGCCGGATGAGGGCGGAACGTACGAACTGGTCGTCCTCGACCACGAGCACACTTGCCATGGCCCGCACCGTAGCCCATACGGGGGACCCACCGGGGTGTCGGGACACTGTTGTGGCGGGTGGTGCAGTATGTGCCCTGATGCGAAGAGGATTTGTACATGCCATGGCATGGTTGCTGGCGACCGGGGCGGCGGTGACCCTGTCGTGGTGGGGCGTGCACACGGTCATGTCGGGCACGGCCTACGATCCGCCGCTCGCGGTGCCGCTGGCCACCCAGCCGCTGTCCTCCTCGACCCACCGGACGATGGCGGAGCAGTCGCCTTCCCCGTCCGGGTCCCCGACGCCCACCGGCTCGTCGCCGGCCACGCCGTCCTCGGCCGCTCCCTCGACGGGGAAGCCGTCCTCGAAGCCGCCGGCTTCCCCCCGCCCCGGCCAGCAGGCGGAGGGGGACACGGGCAAGGTGCAGGCCTATCCGGTGTCCGGCGGCCGGGTCGTCTTCTCCCTCGGCGCCTCGTCCGCCGAGCTGGTTTCCGCGACCCCGGCAGCCGGCTGGCGGATGCAGGTGTGGAAGCAGGACATGTGGATCCGGGTCACCTTCACCAAGGACGGCCGTGAGGTGTCGGTGTTCTGCACCTGGCACGACCACCCGCCGCTGGTGGAGATCGTCGATCCCTGAGGAACCCCTGAGGAACCCCTGAGGAACCCCTGCGGGAACCGCTGCGGGAACCGCTGATCCGCTACGCGGGGACGGTGCCCACCAGCACGAACTCGTTGTACGGGAAGACCTTGCCCATCGGGCGCGGGAAGGGGAAGGAGTAGGCGCGCCGCACGGCGAGCCCGGCCCGCCCCGCGTGGCTGCGCAGCTCCTCGAAGCCGACCCAGCGGACGTGGGTGGCGTCGGTGCGGTAACCGACCTCCTGCGGGGTGATCATGACGACCGAGCCGCCCGGCTTGACCAGCGGGAGGTACTGCTCCAGCAGCGCCGCCGCCGTTTCCTCGTCCACGTGCTCCAGCACGTGCGCGACGAGCATGCTGTCGAAGGAGCCGGGCCCGCAGTCCTGGGCGGCGGCCAGCTCGTCGGGGGTGTAGGCGGTCAGTCCGCGCTTGCGGCAGGTCTGCACCGAGTGCGGGTTGTGGTCGACGCCGATGCTGTCGGGTCCGCAGTTCAGCAGGTTGCGCCCGATCCCGCAGCCGACGTCCAGGACCCGGCCGAGCTGCAGCCGCCGCAGGTTCCACCGGTACGGGGCCTGCGTGGGCAGCAGCCGCTTGATCCCCGACTGCTCCAGGCGGGCGAGCCTCCGGGTGTAGTCCGAGCCGGCGGTGCTCGGAGTGGACGCACCGGGGGTTGCGGGGGAATCAGCCATCGTTCGCCGTCTCCTGAAACGTGTCGCAGGAGGGCGTGCCCTCCCGGGGACTGACAGGTTACGCAGGCTCCGCCTCCGGAGGGAAACCCCCGAGATCATTAGCTGACCAGCACTCTTCCGCATCCCGGGCGAAGCCGCACCTATCGGAAGACCGACGGCGGCGGCTGCGGCGAGGCCACCGCCGAGGCGTCGGCGACCGGGGCCGCGCCACCCGCGAAGTCCGCCAGGGCCCGGCCGTGCTCGACCCGTCCCGGGTGCGGGTCGCTCGCGACCCGGCGGGTGAACTCCGCGACCGGGAGTTCGCGGTCGGAGGCCACCAGCACGGCATTGCCGAACCGTTTCCCCCGCCACACCACCGGATCCGCGGCCAGCGCCAACTGCGCGAAGCGGGACGCGGCCGTCGCGATCTGGCCCCGCAGATGCGTCAGCGGCGGGCCGTCCGCGAGGTTGGCCACGTACCAGCCGGTGGGCGCCAGGGCACGGCGTACGTCGTCCAGGAACTCGGCGCTCGTCAGGTGCGCCGGTGTGCGCGCCCCGCTGAACACGTCCGCGATCACCAGGTCCGCCCAGCCGTCCGGCACCTTGGCGAGCCCGGCCCGCGCGTCCACCGCCCGGACCCGGACCCGCGCCTGCGGGTCCAGCGGCAGGTGTTCCCGTACGAAGGCCACCAGCGCGGCGTCGATCTCCACGACCTGCTGGGTGGAGCGGGGGCGGGAGGCGGCGGTGTAGCGGGCCAGGGTGAAGGCACCGCCGCCCAGGTGCACCACGTTCAGCGGCCGGCGGGCGGGCGCGACGAGGTCGATCAGGTGGCCTATCCGCCGCTGGTACGAGAAGTCCAGGTACTCGGGATCACCCAGGTCGACGTGCGACTGCGGGGCCCCGTCGATCAGCAGCGTCCAGGCGTCCGGACGCTCCCGGTCCGGCTCCAGCTCCGCCCGGCCGCCGTCCACCTGCCCGACGACCGCCTCGGCGCCGCCGCGTCCGCCGCCCGAGCCGCGCTGCCTGCCCTTACCTCTGTCCCTGCCTGCCACCAGCCCATTATCGCTGGTCAGCGACAGTTGTCGGCGGCCTCGATCAGTCGGGCCGCCTCCCCGAGCGCCGCGCGCAGCACCTCCGGGTCGGTGACCGGCCCGACGGCTTCCGGCGGGAGCAGCCAGCCGGTGGCGCCCGCGATGGGCGAGACGGCGTCGCCGAACCGCACTCCGCGCCCGTTGGTCTGCGTACACGCGCTGCCCGGCAGGTCCCAGGCGTCGGCGGTGCCGGGCGGGACGAGGAAGCCGAGGGTGTCGCCCGACCCGTCGTGCAGGACCGGCCCGACCCCGCCGGCGGGGCTGGCGGCACGGCGGATGATGTCCACCGCCTCCAGCCCCTGCCGGGTGGGCACCGTCACCAGGTCCAGATCCAGGGCCGGAGCCGAGACCGCGACCGGTCCCGGGGCCCTTCCGGGCTCGGGCGCGGTGTTCGTTCCAGTGCTCTCCATGCCGCCCTCCACCAAGGGAACCCCTCCTCGATCCGTATCCGCATGGGTTCAACGCACGGGAACGTCAACGGGTGCGGCGGCAAGACGCCGCAAAGGATGGCAGTTCATGGCGGATCGCGGGTGAGATATCCGTTTTGTAGCCAAACACCGCATGAACGCCCCTGCGCTGGCGGTACGTTCATGCGCGCCGGGCCCCACCTCACACGTCACAGCACCGGCGCTGGGTTCCTTGCCAGAGAGGCCACGTCCATGGCGGCGTCCCCCCACTCACCCAACTCCACGTTCCGGCGGCTGCGCGGGCAGCACTCCCCGGCCGAGTTCGCCGCCCTGGTGCGTCGGGCCGCGAAGGAAATCGGCGAAACGGTTTCCTGCGATGCCCGCTACATCGGCCGGGTCGAGTCCGGCGAGATCCGATGTCCCAACTACGCGTACGAGCGGGTGTTCCTCCACATGTTCCCCGGCCGCGCCCTGGCCGACCTCGGCTTCTCCCCCCGGGAGGCGGTCCGCGGCCGCTCGGCGCAGCGCGACGCGGACCCCGACCCCGCCTCCTCCTTCACCCTCACCAACCGTTCCGGTCCCAGTTCATCCAAGGAGAGCGACGTGCTGCGTCGCGCGTTCATGGCGGGCGGCTCCGCGACCGTGGCGGCCGCGACCCTCAGCCTCACCCTGCTCGGCGACAGCCGCCGCTTCCCCTCCCGTGCCGGCGAGTCCGAGGCGGCCGCCGTCGAGGACGCCGTCCGCCAGATCCGGCTGCTGGACGACCGGCACGGGGCCGACGCCCTCTACCGCCGGGCCGCGGAACCGTTGCGGACGGCCTACGCGCTCCTCGACGCGGGAGCCACCCGGCAGTCCACCGAGGACCGGTTGCACGCGGGCGCCGGGGAACTGGCCGTGTCCGTCGGCTGGCTGGCCCACGACTCCGGCCGCTTCGACGACGCCCGCTCGCACTACGCGGAGGCCCTCGCCACGGCCCGGGTGTCCGGGGACGCGGGCCTGGAGGCGCACGCCTTCAGCAACATGGCCTTCCTGGCCCGGGACTGCGGCCGCTCCCGCGAGGCGGTACGGGCGGCCCAGGCGGGCCGCCGCGCCGCCCGCTCCCTCGGCTCCCCGCGGCTGCTCTCCCTCCTGGCCCTCCGGGAGGCCGGCGGCTGGGCGGGGCTGGCCGACCGCAAAGCCTGCGAGGAGGCGCTGACCCGGGCGCACACGGAGTTCTCCCGAGGCGCGGCGGCCGCCGACCCCGAGTGGATGTCCTTCTTCGGCGAGGCCGAGCTGGAATCCCTGGAGTCCCGCTGCTGGGCCGCCCTCGGGGAACACGCCCGCGCGGCCCGGCACGCACGCCGCGCCGCCGACCTCCAGGACCCGCACTTCGCCCGGAACGTGGCCCTCTACACCGCCGAACTGGCCGGAGACCTGGCCCGCGCCGGCGCACCCGACGAGGCCGCCTGGGCGGGCGGCCGGGTGATGGACCTGCTGACCGAGGTCCACTCCACCCGCATCCGCTCGATGCTCTCGGAAACGGCCCGAGCCCTGGTCCCCCACCAACGCTCCCCCCGCGTGGGGGCGTTCCTGACCCGGCACGCGCACGTAGAGGCGTAATAGAGCGATTAACACAAGGATGAAAAGCGCCCGCGGATCATCTGAATAACATGCCGATAATCCGCCGGGAAATGATTGATGCGGTCGAGTCGCCATGCTGGATGAATGCCCGAAAACGTCCCCTTCCGTGTGTTATCTCTGATGCGCAGCAACCGCCGACCGACTTTGTCGTTCGCCCGGTTCCTGAATTCAGAAGCGGCTGGTACCCACGGGAGGACCCGCAGTGATGGAATCCGTGCAACCACTCAGGCAAACGGGAAAGCGTCACAAGAGCAGAGCGTCCGTAGGCATTCGAGTGGCGGCGGCAGCCGCAATGATCTCGGTGGGCCTGGTTCCGGCGCTCGCGTCGGCCCAGGCGCCGGCGCCCAGCCTGCTGGGCAGCAACTTCGAGATCGACACTGACGCCAACCTGCGCGTCGACCGCCCCGATCTCGCCGGAGAGCTCGACTGGGCGAACGTCACGCAGGTGAGAAGGGCCGACACCCCGTCCGGCCAGACGGACAACGCGTTCGGTGGGGGCAGCAAGGAAGACGACGTCAACACGACCGTCGGATTCGGCGGCGTCCCGGACAAGAGCGACCTGAAGAACTTCGGCGTCTTCCAGGAGGGCGGCGCCAACGGTGGCTTTCTCCACATGTACTGGACGCGGGGCCAGGACAACGACACGGGCACGACGAACTACGACTTCGAGTTCAACAAGAGCCAGACGCCCAGCAACAACGGCGTCACGCCGCTGCGCTCGGCCGGCGACCTGCTGATCAGCTACGACCTGTCCAAGGGCGGAACTCATCCGGTCCTCCGCCTGCGCAGGTGGGTGGGCAACTCGACGTCCGGCCAATGGGGTACGTCCGTCGACCTGACCAGCGCGGGCCTGGCCACGGGTTCGATCAACACCAGCGCCATCCCCGCCTCCGAGTCCGACGGCCTGGGCGCGCTCAACCCGCGTACCTTCGGCGAGGCCTCGGTCGACCTGAGGGCGATCTTCGGCTCGAACGGCTGCACCTCGCTCGGCTCGGCCTTCGTCAAGAGCCGCGCCTCGGACTCGTTCACGTCGACGATGAAGGACTTCATCGCGCCCGCGAACATCTCCATCAGCAACTGCGGCAGCGTCGAGATCATCAAGACCAACGATGCCGACAGGCCGCTTGCCGACGCGACCTTCACGCTCTACACCGACGGCACTCCCGTCGGCGGTACGCGTGGTCCCGCCTCGGAAGACCCAATCACCACCTTCACGTGCACGACCGCCGCCGACGGCAAATGCACCATCACCGCCGTCCCGAAGGGCTTCTACTGGGTCGTCGAGACCGGTGTCCCGGCGGGCCACACCGCGGCGCCCGAGACGGCCATCGAGGTCGTGGCCAGCGAGAAGGTCCAGGTCCCGCTCATCAATCCCCGCCAGACGGGCGCGATCCTGGTCACCAAGAACAAGCTGCGCCACCCGAGCATGGGTGAGAAGAAAATTTCGGAGCCCCACGTGGGTGTCGAGTTCACGGTCAACGGCGTGACGAAGGTGACCGACTCCCACGGCCAGGCCTGCTTCGACGGCCTGCTGTTCGGGGACTACACGGTGACCGAGACCACCCCCGCCAACTACACGTCCGTGAGCGACCGTGCCGACAACAAGCTCACGGTGGACAACGCGGCGTCGTGCCCGGCGCCCAACGGCCCGATCAACGGCTTCGAGGGCGAGACGATCGACTTCATCAACACGCCCCTGTCGCGCATCACGGTCGACTTCGACTCTCAGGTGACCAACCCGAACCAAACCCCCCAGGACGCAACCGCCTCCAAGATCAGCTGCACCGGACAGACTGCGGACACGCCCGACACCACGCCGACCGCGTTCGACGACGACAGCGAGACGTTCTCGGACCTCCTTCCGGGTACGTACACGTGCACCGTCATCATCGACCCGTGAGCCTGACGCTCCGCTGAACTGACCCACCGCGCACAGCACACGGCGCCCGACGCGAACCACGCGTCGGGCGCCGTGTCGTTGCCCCGCCGCCGGGTCAGGCGCTACCGGTCCCGTCCAGGTGACCCGTGTCGTTCCAGCGTTCCAGCGCCGGCGCGCCGTACGCCCAGCCCAGGACCGACAGGGAGGTCGGGTCCAGGCGGATGCGGGCCCCGAAGGACACGTCGAGGCCGAGCCAGCGGGCGGCCAGCGTCCGCAGGATGTGCCCGTGCGCGAAGACCAGGACGTCCCGCTCCGCGGAACGGGCCCACGCGACCACCTCGTCCGCCCGCGCCCCGACGTCCGCGACGGACTCGCCTCCCGGGACGCCGTCGCGCCAGATCAGCCAGCCCGGGCGGATCGCCTGGATCTCGGCCGGGGTCATTCCCTCGTAGTCGCCGTAGTCCCACTCCATCAGCGCGTGCCACGGATCGGCCTGCGCGCCGAAGCCCGCCAGGTCGCAGCTCTCGCTCGCGCGGACCAGCGGGCTGGTGCGCACCTCCACGCCCGGCAGGCCCTTCCACGGGTCACGGGCCAGCCGCTCGCCCAGCAGCTTCGCGCCCCGCCGGCCCTCCTCCAGCATCGGCACGTCCGTGCGTCCGGTGTGCTTGCCGAGCTTGGACCACGCCGTCTGGCCGTGACGGGCCAGCAGGATGCGGGGGGCCATGTGTGTTCTCCCGGTGGGTGAGAGTTTGTGAGGTTTTAGGGCGATTCCATCGTCCGTACATCATCCAACACGTGAACGGGCGGTGAGCCCAACCGCCGTTTCCCGGACGAAGCCCGCGATTGTCAGTGGCGGATGGGACACTTCCGCGGGTGAGCTCTTACCCGCCCAGCAGCCCTGCGCAGCCGACCACGCTGCGGCAGCGGCTCGCCGGCCTGCGCGGCCCCGCCGTACCCCCGCGCCCGCTCGACGCCCGGGCGCTGGCCGCGCTCGCCGCCAATCCCGGCTGCGGCAGACGCGCCCTGCTCGACGGCGCCGGCGTGGACAAGACCGCCCTCGCCTCGGCCCTCGGCTCGCCCGCCGCGTTCGGGCAGTCGCAGTTCGCCATCGTGCGCGGCAACTCCTTCGAGGCCAAGGTCAAGGGCGACGGCGGCGCCGAGCTGCTGCGGCTGGTGTACGAGCGCCTCGGCGCCGGCGCCGAACCGCCCGGCCCCGACGCCCGCGTCCCCGACCTGGCCGCCGCCGGGCCCGAGGGCCGCGCCGCCCGGACCGCGCTCGCCCTGCGCGAGGCCACCGCGGCGCGGGCGTGGACGCTGCTGGACCATCCGATGCTGGCCCTGGAGGTGGCGGGCTCCCCCGCCTACCTGGAGCCGGACGCCGTCGTCGTGCATCCTGACGGCCGCTGGACCGTCGTGGAGATCAAGTCGTTCCCGATGATCGACGGGTCCGCCGACGCCGCGAAGGTGGGCGCCGCCGCCCGCCAGGCCGCCGTGTACGTCCTCGCCCTGGAGAAGACCGCCGAGAAGCTGACCGGCGCCGAGGTCGGGCACACCGTGCTGCTGGTCTGCCCGAAGGACTTCTCCAACCTGCCCACCGCCTCCGCCGTGGACATCCGCCGCGAGCGCTCCGTGACCCGACGCCAGCTGGATCGGCTGACCCGGGTCGAGGAGCTGGCCGCCGCGCTCCCCGAGGGTCTGACCTTCGACCCCGCGCGGACCGGCGAGGAACTCGCCGAAGCCGTGGCCGCGGTGGACGCCGCCTACGCCCCCGAGTGCCTCGCCGCCTGCGAGCTGGCCTTCCACTGCCGGGACCGGGCCCGCGCCGCCGGCGAGGTGACCGCGCTGGGCCGTTCCGTACGCGGCGAGCTGGGCACGCTGACCACCGTCGAATCGGCCCTCGCGGCGGCCTCCGGAGCCGGCCCCGAGGGTGATCCCACGGCCGAAGCCCTGCACCACGCGGCCCGGTTGCGCGCCGAGGCCCTCCGCTCGGCCGGGGAGGGCGTCGCATGTCCCTGCTGACCACCCTGGCCCGGCTGGAGGCCCTGCGCGCGGGTCGCGCCCAGCCGCTCGCGACCGTGCGGCACCGGCATCTGAGCGAGCGCCCGCTGGTTCTCGTACCACTGACCACGGCCGGTGAGGCGGGGGCTCCGCTCGGCGCGCTCGTCGGCACGGATCCCGCCGAGCCGCGGCTGCTGGTGGTGCCGCAGCCGCGCGACCGGGACCTGCGGTGGGGCTTCCTGGCCGCCCTCGCCGACGAGGTGCTGCCGTACGTGGACGCGTACGCGGACGACGTCGAGCCGGTCGAGCGCACCGAGACCGACCCGGAGACCGGGAAGCGGGCCAAGGTCGAGGCCGAGCTGTGCCTGGACGCGCCGCAGCTGATCGTGCCCAGCCGGGCGGGTATCGAGTACGTGCGCCTGCTGGGGCGGTCGATGCGGTTTCGGCGGACGGCCGAGGAGGATCCGGAGAACCCGTATCCGGCGCCCGCGCGGGTGCCGCTGCTGGGGCGCTGGTTCACGCACCTCGGCGAGCGTGCGCGGGTGCCCGGCTCCTCGATGCTGCTGTCGGCGACCGACCTGCTGTCCCGGCACTGGGCGAGCGGCCAGAGCAACCTGGAGGACCAGCACCTGGCCGCGCTGCTGGCCTGGATAGCTCCCCCTGAGGGCGAATCCGGCGCCCGGGCGGCGGAGCGGGCCGAGCTGGCGCGGGACCGCGACGGCCAACTGCTGGTCCCGCCCGCCGGACCGGCCACCGACCCGGCCTTCGACAACAAGCTGCTGGCCCCGGCGATGGCCCGCTACGACGCGGCGCGTACGGCGGAGCCGTTCGACGAGCGGGCACTGGCCCGCGCCGAGGAGGGCGTACGGGCCCTCGTGGCGGCGCAGACGCGGCCCACCTGGGACGCGGTGTGGCGCTCCGTCGAGTTGCTGCGCGCCCTGCCGGCCGGTGAGCGGGCGGAGGAGCGCTGGACCCGTGACCGCTGGTCGTACACCGGCCACCGGGACCGCGTACGGGCGGGCGAGCCGCCGCAGCCGCGCCGCGACGACGCGGTGACGGCCGCTCAGAAGCTGGCCACGCGGGAGACCGAGCAGGTGCGGCTCGACGCGCAGGAGGCGCTGGACGACCCCCTGGTGATGGCGGGCCGGCGGCTCGCGGGCGAGGCCTTCGCCGGTGAGGTCACCGAGGTGGTGATGGAGTGGACGGACTCGAAGCGCCCGAGTCCGCGCCCGCTGGTGACGGTGGCCACCGAGGACCGGCCCGGGCTCGCGGACGGGGGCGGCGGGAAGGTGTTCCGCTCGCTGGACGGGCGGCCGCAGAGCGCCCGGTTCGTCCGCTTCGAGGAGGACGGGCGGCTGGTGTTGCAGCTCCTCGACAAGATGGGCCGCGGCAAGGAGCCGGAACCGGGCTCGGTGCCGGAGAAGGGCGACCGGGTGTGCTGGACGCTCTTCGAACACGACGCGCGCGGCGGCCCGAAGCTGCCGGACCCGGAACAGACCCCGTGGACGCACGGCGGCCCGCCGGGACACCTGACCGCCCCCGTCCTGCCCGACACCGTGACCGACGAGGACCTGCTGTGACCGCGACCTTCGACCCGGGGGCCGCGGCCGCCGAGGCGACCGCCGCCATCCTGTACGACACCCTGCACGGGACCGAGCGGGGTGTGGTCGTCGATTCCCCGCCCGGGGCCGGCAAGTCCACGCTCGTGGTCCGCGCGGCCCGGGAGCTCGCCGCGGCCGGGCGCCGGCTGATGGTGGTGGCGCAGACCAACGCCCAGGTCGACGACCTGGTGCTGCGGCTCGCCGACAAGGACCCGGAGCTGAAGGTCGGCCGGCTGCACAGCAGCGACGGCGACGCGTACGACCCGGCCCTGCGCGAGCTCCCCTCGGTCACCCTCTCGGCCAAGCCCGGCGACCTGGCCGAACTCCCCATCACCATCTCCACGGCGGCGAAGTGGGCCTACGTCAAGGACACGGAGCCCTGGGAGCACGCCATCGTCGACGAGGCGTACCAGATGCGCTCCGACGCCCTGCTGGCCGTGGCCGGCCTGTTCGAGCGGGCGCTGTTCGTGGGCGACCCGGGGCAGTTGGACCCCTTCAGCGTGGTCGGCGCCGAGCAGTGGGCGGGCCTGTCCTACGACCCGTCGGCGTCGGCGGTGTCCACCCTCCTCGCCCACAACCCCCAACTGCCGCAGCACCGGCTGCCGGTGTCCTGGCGGCTCCCGGCGTCGGCCGCGCCGTTGGTCTCGCGCGCCTTCTACCCGTACACGCGGTTCCGCAGCGGTACGGGCCCGGGCGAGCGGCGGCTCTCGTACGGGGTCCCCTCGGACGGCTCCGGTCCGGACCGGGTCCTCGACGAGGCCGCCGAGGCGGGCTGGGGACTGCTGGAACTGCCCGCGCGGCACACGCCGCGCACCGACCCGGAGGCGGTGGCGGCGGTGGCCCTGGTGGTCCGCCGCGCCCTGGATCGCGGCACGGTCACCACGGACGAGCAGTCCCCGACGCCCTCCCCCCTGACCCCCGACCGGATCGCAGTCGGCACCGCCCACCGCGACCAGGCGGCCGCGATCCGCGCCGCGCTGTCCTCCCTCGGCGTCACGGGCGTCACGGTGGACACCGCGAACCGCCTCCAGGGCCGCGAGTACGACCTCACGGTGGTCCTCCACCCCCTGTCGGGCCGCCCGGACGCCACGGCCTTCCATCTGGAAACGGGCCGCCTGTGCGTCCTGGCCTCCCGCCACCGCCACGCCTGTGTGGTGGTGGCCCGCGCGGGCATAGCGGAACTCCTGGACGACCACCCGTCGACGGAGCCGGTGCAGCTGGGGGTGACGGTGAAGTTCCCGGACGGCTGGGAGGCGAACATGTCGGTGCTGGCGCACCTGGCGGAACACCGGGTGCGCTGGAAGCCGTAACGGCTAACGGGGCGACTTGCGTTCGGCGCCGAGGCGGACGCGGAGGAGTTCGCCCACCTCGGCGAAGGTGCGGAGCTGGTCCGGGGTCAGGACGTCGATCAGGTGGCGGCGTACCGACTCGACGTGGAGCGGGGCCGCCGTGTTGATCGTCTCGATGCCGGTGTCCGTGAGGACCACCTCGGCACCGCGGCCGTCGGCGGCGACCTCCTCGCGGCGGACGATGCCGCGCTGCTCCATTCGGGTGAGCTGGTGGGACAGCCGGCTGCGGGACCAGTGCATCAGTTCGGCCAGTGCGCTGATCCGCATGCGGTGGCCGTCCGTGGAGCCGAGCACGGACAGGACGTCGTAGTCCGCCTCGGAGAGGCCGCTGTCCTGGCCGAGGTCCCGCGCGATCTCCGCGTTGATCAGCGGGAACATCCGACGCCAGGCGTACCAGGCGTCCTGTTCGGGTTCCGTGAGCCAGCGCGGCGGTTCGGGTGAGGGGGTCATGTCCGCACTCTAACCAGATCGATGACACATCACCTACCTAGTTGACACGTCACCCACATCTCGGGTTCCATAGGTGACACGTCAACCACCAGAGCCACCCACCGATCGGGAGTGTCTTGCCGTGACCCGTCTCCACGTCATCTCCGCCGCCACCCGCCCCACCTCCTCCGGCCGCCCGCTCGCCCGATGGGTCGCCGAGCAGGCCCGCGCCCGGGGCGACTTCGAGGTCACCCCCGTCGACCTCGCCGAGGTCGCACTGCCCTTCCTGGACGAACCCGAGTACGCCTCCAGCGGCATCTACACCCACCAGCACACCAAGGACTGGAGCGCGCTGGTCGACTCGGCGGACGCCTTCCTCCTCGTGCTGCCGATGTACAACGGCGGCTACACCGCCCCGTTCAAGAACGCCATCGACTTCCTCTACCGGGAGTGGGAGGGCAAGCCGGTCGGCATCGTCAGCTACAGCGCGGGCGACACGGGCGGCGCCCCGGCCGCCGAGATGCTGGTGCCGGTGCTCACCCGGGTCGGCATGGTGCCCGCCGGGCGCTCCGTGGCGATCCCGTTCATCCCGGGGCTGGTCGGCCCGGAGGGTTTCCGGGCTCCGGACGCCCTCGCGGCCGAGGTGGCCGGCGTACTCGACGACGTGGCGGAGCTGGCGGCGCGGCGGGTGGCCGAGCCCGCCTCGGTCTGACCCCGCTGTGCGGTCTTGCGTGGCGTTGGACAATGGACGGTGGCCCGGAAGCATTCGCACGCGCAGCAGGAGGACAGGCATGGCAGAGCCCGAGCGGACCGAGCGGAGGCTGCGGCCCGCACCGTTGCTCTTCGAGCCCTCGGAGGTCGTGGCGGATCCGGAGCACTTCTTCGACCTGGAGTCGATAGAGGACCCTCGCGAGCTGCTGAGCCGCGCGACGGAGCTGACGCTGGCCTTCCGGGCCGCGCAGGAGCGGGCGGTGGAGTTCCAGGCACTGGCCGCGGCGCAGCTGGCGGATCCGCGGCGGTTCGACCGGATGTCGCCGGCGGCGATCGCCGAGCGGGCGGAGTGGACCGAGGACTACGCCCGCAAGATGATCGAATTCGGCGAATCCCTCCAACGCAGCCCCGAGCTCCCGTAGCACCCCGCGCCTCAAACGCCGGCGGGGCTGGATATTGTCGGCCTGCAAGTGCACGCCCCGCGGCGCACATCCAGCCTCGCCGGCGTTTGAGGCGCGGGGGTCCGGGGGCAGCGCCCCCGGCAGTGGTGCCGCCCGCGCATGACCACCGCCCCGCCAAGCGCAGCGGACTGGCATATGCGGGGCGCAACATAACGCAGCAACCCCCCTCCTGTCCCCGTTTCCGGTAACTCCCGGAGAGCGGAACATCACACCGGGTAGACCTGGACGCATGACTCCCGGATGCCCCGCACTCGACACCCGCACCGCGCCCGCCACCCACGTCACCCCGCAGGGCGCGGCCTGGCTCGCCTCCGCCGGGGCGCATCCGGGGCTCACCCTCGCCGCATGGCAGGCGCGACCCACCGCGCCCGCCGCGTTGCCGTGCGGGGTGGCCTTCGACGTCGTCAACGTGCCGCTCGTGCTCGGGCGCCGCATCCTGGACCTGCTCTGGGCCGAGGGGCCCGGCTGCGGCCCGGTCGCCGTGCACCGCGGGCTGATGCTGCTCTTCGCCTCGCCCGGCACCGCCCACCGGCTGCCCGCGCTGCTGGCGTGGGAGGAGTGGGGAGGCGCCCGCACCGTTCCGGCGCCGCTGTGCCACGGTCGGGGCGACGCCGTCACCGTGCCCCCGCTGGCCGCCACGCCCGGGCCCTCCCGGTGGCTGGTGGCCCCCGACTCCCGCACACCCTGGCTCCCCGGGCCCGACGCCCTGCTGTGGGCGTTCGTCCGCGCCGCCCGAACTGCGGATATCGATTTTTAGTTCCGCGGAACCTCCTGGTAATGTCTACGACGTCAGCAGGCGCCGCTAGCTCAGTTGGTTAGAGCAGCTGACTCTTAATCAGCGGGTCCGGGGTTCGAGTCCCTGGCGGCGCACAGACGGTTGAAGGCCCCCACTCCTCGGAGTGGGGGCCTTCTTCGTGTCGTGCCCGCCCGAGCGGCTACGTGGTGACCTTCACCGTGTACGCGCCCGACTGCGTCCGGTCCGCGACCTCGATCTTGATCCGCTCCCCCGGCACCGTGTACGTCTCGCCCACCTCCAGCGGGGCGTCCGCCAGCGGCGGGTACACCGAGCGGTCCCAGCAGGCCTCCGTCAGCGGATGCCCGTCCAGCACCTCGATCGGGCCGCCGCCCGAGGCCGCCTCGTTGCGCACCCGGTAGACGAGGACCCCCTCCGTGCAGGTGTCCCCGTCGTTGCCGGCGGAGCCCCGCGCCTCGATGGCGATCGCGCTGCCGGGGCCCGTACGGATCACCGCGAGCCGGGTGCCGCCCGTGCCGCCGTTCGGCGGGGTCTGGGCGAGGGGTTGGAGGGTGTGCAGCGAGGAGCCGGACTGCACGCAGTCCACCTGGGAGGCGTCCAGCCAGCCCAGCTTCCACTTGTGCCAGGCGAAGAGGTCGGGGGCCATGCCGAACTGGCTGCCCATGACGTCCCAGTCCCCGACGTACGTGTCCCAGTCGCCCTTGCCGTCCGTGGGCCGGTGGTACAGGTCGGGCAGGTCGAACACGTGGCCGGTCTCGTGCGCCAGTACGTTGCGGTCGGGCGGGTGGCGTTCGAAGACGGTGACGATCCGCCGCAGCTCGGCGCCGTCCGCGACGATCGGCTGGTCGAAGTTGACGACCTTCGTGGCGTCGGAGTCCACCCCGGGCGCGTCCGGGTCGGCGACGAAGTAGACGACGTCGTACCGGGCGAAGTCCACCTCGGTGTCGGCGGCGGTGACCGCGTCCCTCAGGTAGGCCGCCCGGTCCTCGGGGGCCCAGTCGCGCCTTATCCCGTACGCGGTGGACGGCTTCGGCATCCGGATCCAGCGCTGCTGCGGGTGCGGGACGAGGCGGAAGCGGCCGTACGAGGCCTGCTCGAAGAAATCGCTGGTGGCGGGGAAGTGGTCGCCGGCGATCTCCGCGGGCGTGAGGGCGGTGCGGTGGTCGGGGAAGGAGAGGAAGACCATGACGGCGTTCAGGGTGCGCTCGGGCTTGGGGTAGGCGCCGTTCCAGGTGTCGAGGCCGAGGGAGTGGTGGGCCGCGGTGCGGGTCAGCGCGCACGGTCCGGCGCCGGAGTCGGCGACGGCGGGGCCCGCGACGAGCGACATGGCGGCGAGCGCCGTCAGGGAAGTGAGCGCCGCTGCGGTACTTCGGATGCGGGAGCGGTCCACTCCCCCGGGTGTCTGCTGTCGCGGCACATGGACCTCCGGTGGTGGATTCGTACCCTCTCGTCCCACCTTGAGGCGATTGTCTTACTAATGCCTTGTTCCGCTGCCCCACACGAGTGAGCGGTACGGCAAGTCGGTGACCCCTGGACTTCACGCCACCACCTACAGAACGTCACGACCGATCACGCGAGATCAGCAGACACCTCCGCATGCTCACAGCCGTGCAGAAACGATCGCCCGAGCTTTGGCCCACGATTCGTCATCACGCCGAACCACCGCCCCCCGCACGGCGACGCCGCTGGATAGGGCCTCCCGGCTGCCTCTATGATCGGCACACTTTCCTGCACGGAACTCACACGCACTGCGGGAGCCAACGGTGAGCGGAACCTCAGAAGGAACCGGTTCGGCGGCCGACAGCATCCGATCGGCCGTCACGGAGTGTCACCCGGCAGTGTCGGAGACGGCGAGCCCGTCCCGTGCCGAGACCGAACGTCGGGACTACCGGGCCGCTTTCAACGCGGCCCACCTCGCCATGGCCGTCGTCGACCGCGACGGCTACGTCGTCACCGCCAACCAGGCCTTCGCCGGCCTGCTCGGCGCCGAGCCGCACGAGCTCGCCCACCGGTGCGCCGCCGACCTCGTCGACCTGGCCGCGGAAGCCCGGACCTGGGCCGCGTACCAAGAGGTGCTGCGCGGGCGCCAAGCCCGACTCCGCTGCACCCGGCGCCTCAAACACCCCGACGGGCACTCGCTTTGGACGGAGGTCACCCTGGGGCCCGTCCCCGGGACCGGCGACGTCCTGCTGTCCGTCGCCGACATCAGCGACCGGCGCGACCTCCAGGCCCGGCTGCGGCACCTCCAGATGCACGACCCCGTCACGCGACTGCCCAACCGGGCCCTGTTCTTCGAACGGCTCTCCGCCGCCCTGGAGGCCTCCTCGTACGAACACGGCGGCGGCACCGGCCGGATCGGGCTCTGCTACCTGGACCTCGACGGCTTCAAGGCCGTCAACGACACCCTCGGCCACCGCGTCGGCGACCGGCTGCTGACCGCCGTCGCCGCCCGCCTGACCCAGTGCGCCGACCAGTCCGGATACGGGCGCACGGGCGGCCACCTCGTGGCGCGGCTCGGCGGCGACGAGTTCGCCCTGCTCGTGGAGGACTCCACCGGCACCGAACAGCTCGCCGAGCTGGCGCGGAGCGTACTGACCGCCGTACAGGAGCCGTTCGACCTGGCCGGGCAGCGGCTGTCGGTCTCCGCGTCCATCGGGGTGGTCGAGCGGGCCACGGCCGGCACCTCGGCGACCTGCCTCATGCAGGCCGCCGACACGACCCTGTACTGGGCCAAGGCCGACGGCAAGGCCCGCTGGACCCTCTTCGACCCGGAGCGCAACGCGCACCGCATGACGAGGCAGGCGCTCTCCTCCACCCTGCGGCCGGCCGTGGAGCGGGGGGAGTTCGCGCTGGAGTACCAGCCGCTGGTCGACCTGGAGAGCGGGGCGCTGCGCGGGGTCGAGGCGCTGGTGCGCTGGAACCACCCGCAGTTCGGCACGCTGACGCCGAATCGGTTCATCGGGATCGCCGAAGAGGACGGTTCCATCGTCCAGTTGGGGCAGTGGGTGCTGCGCACGGCCTGCCGGCAGGCGCGGCGCTGGCAGATCGAGCAGCCCAGCGACGCCCCTGTCTTCGTGTCGGTCAACGTCGCGGTGCGCCAGGTGTGGGACTCGGACCTGGTGGGCGACGTCGCGGAGATCCTCGCCGAGACGGGTCTGGCGCCGCAGCTGCTCCAGCTGGAGCTGACCGAGTCGGCGGTGATGGGCTCGGCGGGCCGGCCGCTCCAAGCGCTGCAGGCGCTCAGCGACATGGGCGTGCGGATCGCCATCGACGACTTCGGCACCGGGTACTCGAACCTCGCCTACCTCAGCCGACTGCCGGTCTCGGTCCTGAAGCTGGACGGCTCCTTCGTCCGGGGCTTCCGCTACGAGGAGGGCACCCACCCGAACCCGGCCGACGAGACCATCGTCGAGGCCCTCGTCCAGCTCGCGCACCGGCTCGGCCTCACCGTCACCGCGGAATGCGTGGAGACCGCCGGCCAGGCGGCCCGGCTGCGCCGCGTCGGCTGCGACACGGGCCAGGGGTGGCTGTACTCACGGGCGGTGCCGCCGGACGCGATCGCGCGGATGATCGGCCGCCAGGCGGCCGCGGCCGCTGCCGCTGCGGCCACGCCCTCCGCGGCGGCCGAACAGGACGGGCCCTCCCCGCACCCCCTGCTCTGATGAAACTCCAGCCACTCCTGTAACAAAACAAAACGAAACGGAATCCTTCAGTCATCAGCGGACAACCGACTTAGGGTGAAAGGGACTTATTCGCTGGGGGAATCGAACAGCGAAGCCTTTTCGACCAAGGGGGAACCATGAACCCGACCCGTGCCGCGCTCATCCTGGCCGCCGCCGCACTCGCTCCGGCCCTGCTGCTGTCCACCCCGTCCTTCGCCGCCGGCACGGCCACCCCGCCGGTCTGCGGGGCCACGGCCGAGGTCGGCGCGAAGGACACGGACAACGCCTTCACCATCGTCAAGCTGCTGACCGACCGCGCCTGCGGCAAGGGCGTGATCCGCGAGGCCAACGCGGCCCTCTCCGGCACCCCGGCCGACCGGGTCGCCTTCCTGACCACGGGCCTCGCCCGCGCCCGGGACGAGGACAACAAGGTCGCCATCCTGCGGATCCTGGCGGGCAAGCCGGGCAGGGGCGTGACCCGCGAGGCCAACAAGGCCCTCGACGGCACCGCCGCCGACCGCGCCGCGTTCCTGGCCACGGGCCTCCGGCCGGCCCAGGCCGAGGACGACCGCGTCACCACCCTGCGCATCCTGGCCCGCCCGGGCATCAGCGACGCCCTGCGTGCGGCGGCCAACAAGGCGCTGGACGGAACCCCGGAGGACCTCCGGTACTTCGTGACGGTCGGCCAGTACCAGGTCTGACCGGCCCCCGGACACGGCCGCCCCCGGCCTCTGAGGAGAGGGCGGGGGCGGCCGGCGCTCGGCGCGGGGTGGGGGGCGATCAGCAGGCGCCGAGGTCCTTCCAGACACCCCATTCACCGGTGGTGCCCGGCGTCTCGTTCTGCGTCCACCACTGGGCCTTGTACTTGCGGCCGTTGTGCGAGACCTCCTGGCCGGCGGTGTAGATCGTCCCCGCGACGTACGCCGGGGTCGAACCGCAGCCGGCGGGCGGCGTGGTGGTCGGAGGCGTCGTGGTCGGCGGGGTCGTGGTGGGCGGAGTGGTCGTCGGCGGGGTGGTGACCGGCGGCTGGGTGGCTCCGCCGAGGGCGTCCGAGATCTGGTTCAGCAGCGTGGTGTTGTTGTCCAGGCCGAGCAGGGAGTACATCATCGCGCCGGCCAGGCCGCGCTGCTTGCCGTAGTCGACCCGGGCCTGGATGGACTTCTGGTTGAGACCGGTGAAGAACTCGCCGTCCTTGTAGAAGTACGAGGCCTTGGCCTGGTCGTCCCAGAAGGTGGTCGCCGGGTTGTCGACGATCCCGCCGAGCTCCTTGTACAGCGCGATGCCGGCCTGCTGGCTGGTGGGCCGGGCGCCGGAGGCCTGGGTCGCGGGCTGGGCGAGGCCGTTGGTGGTGCCGGGCGCGACGCCCTTCCAGCCGCGGTAGTAGAACTCGTAGCCCAGCGTCAGCTTGCCCGCGGGGAAGCCGCCCGCGATGCCGTAGGCCGGGTTGCCGTCGATCCAGGAGTCGATGGCGTTGTCGATGCTGTACTTCTCGGTGCCCGGGGCGATCGGGTCGGTCGGGTCGGCCGCCGAGGGCTGGAGCGGGGACTGGTGGTACGTCGGCCCGTCGCCGTCCCAGGCGCCGTGCATGTCGTAGGTCATGATGTTCGCGTAGTCGAGGTACGCGCCGATCTTGTCCGTCTCGATGTGCTTGATCTTGTCCTGGCCTGCCGGGAGGGCGGCGGTGAGCAGGTACTTCTTGCCGCCGTTGGCCGTGCCGTGGGCGTCGAGCTGCTCGCGGAACTCCTTGAGCAGGAGCGTGAAGTTCTGCTTGTCCTCGGGGGCGTAGTGGTTGCCGAGGTGGCCGTCCTTCGAGCCCGGGTACTCCCAGTCGATGTCGATGCCGTCGAAGATCCCGGCCGCGGCGCCCGCGCCGCCGTAGCCGCCCTCGACCGGCAGGTTGCCCTTGATGTACTGGTCGATGCAGGAGGAGACGAGCTTCTTGCGGGAAGCGTCGGTCTTCGCCGCGTCGCTGAAGTACTTCGAGTACGTCCACCCGCCGAGCGAGATGTTGATCTTCAGGTGGGGGTACTTGGCCTTCAGCTGCTTGAACTGGTTGAAGACGCCGACGATCGGCTGGTCCCACTTGTCGGCGACCCCGCTGACGCTGTCCGCCGCACTGAAGGACTTCTGGTAGTCGGCGTACGAGTCGCCCGCGCCGTCACCGGCGTTCGGGTTGTTGTCGTCGCCCGCGGCCTTGTTCGCCTCGAAACAGGTGAGGTTGGTGGGGTGGATGTTCCCGAAGGAGTAGTTGATGACATCCAGCTTGCCCGCTATGCCGCGCGTGTCGAGGTGCTTGGGATAGAAGGCGTTCCCGTACACGCTCCACTGGTCGTAGTAGGCGATCTTGATGCCGCCGCTGCTCACGGTGGTGGCGGCGCCGGCGGCCTGGGCGGTGCCGAGTCCCGCGAAGGCCGCCAGCGCTCCGGCTGCCAGCGCGGCCGTTGCGGCGGCCGCGACGAGGGGTTTACGGATGTGCATGAACTCTCTCCGTGGGGGTGGGAGGGAAACTCAGGAGATCGGGTGGGAGAAGTGATAGCGATCACCTCATGCCCGAGTCAATGGTTTGGACCAAAGAAGGACTAGACCACTCCCTCCACAAAGGTCCTCGTCAGAGACCTGAGCGCACGTCAAAAACCGCCCGCCACCCCGGGTGACGAGCGGTTTAAGGCTCCCTTCAGGCACCTCCGCGCAAGGTTTCGGCAACAAACCAGCCAAACCCCGTTCGCATACGATCAGCCGACGGCAGGGCCCTGCGGCTCCATGCCGTACGCATCTGCGACGAGTTCGTACGAGCGCAACCGGGCCTCCCCGCCGTGCGCGTTGGCGGTCAGCATCAGCTCGTCCGCGCCCGTCCGCTTCGCCAGGTCGTCGAGCCCGCTCCGGACCTCGTCGGCGGTGCCGTGGACCACGTTCGCGAGCCAACCGTCCACGAACTCCCGCTCCAGCGGGGTGAACGCGTACGCCGCCGCCTCCTCGGGCGTCGGGATCAGACCGGGCCGACCGCTGCGCAGCCGGAGCATCGACAGCGCGCCCGTGAGCACCTGGGCGCGGGCCTCCGCGTCGGTGTCGGCGGCGAGCGCCGAGACCCCGATGACGGCGTACGGGGCGTCCAGCACGGCCGAGGGGCGGAAGCTCTGTCGGTAGAGGTCGAGCGCGGGCAGGGTGCCGGCCGCCGAGAAGTGGTGGGCGTAGGCGAAGGGCAGGCCGAGTTCCCCGGCGAGGCGCGCGCTGAAGCCGGAGGAGCCGAGCAGCCACAGCGGCGGCCGCCCTACCGGGCCCTGGACCGGGCCCGGTACGGCGTGCACCCGGGCGTACGGATGCCCGTCCGGGAAGTCGTCGTCGAGGAAGCGGGTGAGCTCCGCGAGCCGCCGCGGGAACTCGTCCGCGGCCTCGTCGAGGCGGCCGGGCCCGCGCAGCGCGGCGGCCGTGCGCCCGTCGGTGCCGGGGGCCCGGCCGAGCCCGAGGTCGATCCGGCCCGGGGCGAGCGCCTCCAGGGTGCCGAACTGCTCGGCGACGGCGAGCGGAGCGTGGTTGGGCAGCATCACCCCGCCCGAACCGAGGCGGATCCGGGAGGTGTGCGCGGCCAGGTGCGCCAGGATCACGGCCGGGGAGGAGCTGGCGACCCCGGGCATGGAGTGGTGCTCGGCGACCCAGTGGCGGTGGTACCCGCGGGACTCCGCGAGCCGGGATATCGCCACGCTGGTGCGCAGCGCCTCGTGGGCGGTGCGGCCGGCCCCGACGGTGACGAGGTCCAGGACGGAGAGCGGTACGGGCGCCCGCCCGAGGGCGGTGGCGCGGATGGGCCCGCCCGCCGCTTCCCGGCCTCCTCCGCCGTCCTGCCGACGCGCGTCCCCGGTGTCACTCATCGTCGCTCCCGTCCCGTGTCCACGTCCGTACGAGGAGTTCGAACCATCCGCGACGACCGGGCATTCCCGGCACCCGGGACGATGCCCATGACCTTGGCATATGCCAGAGGAGTAGCTACAGGCGAGGCGGCGTGATTGAGCCATCAATCTCCTCAACAGGCGCTCCACATGGGCCTCTTGATGGCTATCGTGGTAGGGCAAGCGGTAACAACCTGGTAGGGGGAAACCGTGGCGCTGAAGCCCGAGCCGACCGCGCCGTTCCACTCGGTGCAGTACGCACTGCGCGTACTCGAAACGATCGCACGGCACACCGGTGGTGTGACCGACGTGCAGATCGCGCGTGAGACCGGCCTGCCCGCAGTCCATCTCGCCCCGATGCTGCTCATGCTGCGCCGGGAGGGATATGTCCTGCAGGTGTCAGACGGCGCCTACGCCATAGGGGATTCCCTCGTCCTGCTCGGCTCCGGCACCGATCGGCAGCAAGCATTGACGGACAAGCTCCAGGACACCCTGGACCGGCTGCGGGACTCCGTCGGCGCGGCCGTCTACATCAGCCGGTACGTGGACGGCGAAGTGCGGATCACGCAGTTCGCGGACAGCCCGCGCACCCCCAAGGTGCACGAGTGGGTCGACTTCCGCTCCGCCGCGCACGCCAGCGCGGTCGGCAAGTGCCTGCTGACCCAGCTCGACCTGAACGGGCGGCGCGACCACCTGTCCCGGCACAAGATCGCCCGGCTCACGTCGAAGACCATCGTGAACGAGCGGATCCTGTTCTCCAAGCTGGACGCCCAGCCGGCCACCGTGCCCGTGCTGGACCTGCAGGAGTACGCCGTGGGCACCGTCTGCGCGGCGGTCCCGATCACGGCCGGTGCCTCGGTGGGCTGCCTGGCCCTGTCGATGCCCGTGGAACACGCGCACCGGCTGCGCGCCGCAGCGGACACCCTGAACCGGAAGGCCGCGCCACTGCTGCTGTCGCTCACCCTCTAGGGGGTGCGGGCTCCCGCCCGGACGGCGTCGGCCCGGAAAACACTTCGGGCGGTTCCCGGTGAACCGGAAACCGCCCGAAGTACAGGTGCGCCGCCAGGGACTCGAACCCCGGACCCGCTGATTAAGAGTCAGCTGCTCTAACCAACTGAGCTAGCGGCGCCTGACAGAGAAAATACTACCTGGTCCCCAGGGGTGCTCAAAACCATTACCCGGCCCTCACCCCCGGAGGTAGGCGAGCACCGCCAGCACCCGGCGGTGCGTCTCCTCGGCGGGCGGGAGGTCCAGCTTTCCCAGGATGTTCCCGATGTGTTTGCCGACGGCCGCCTCGGAGACCACCAGATCCCGGGCGATGGCACCGTTCGACTTCCCCTCGGCCACCAGGCCCAGCACCTCGCGCTCCCTCGGGGTCAGCGCGGAGAGGGGGTCGCGCCGCCGGCGCAGCAGCTGGCGTACGACCTCCGGGTCCACCACCGTGCCGCCGGCCGCCACGGCGACCACCGCGTCGAGGAACTGTTCCACCTGCCCGACCCGGTCCTTGAGGAGGTAGCCGACGCCGCTTCCGTCGCCGGAGTCCAGCAGGTCGGCGGCGTAGGACCGCTGCACGTACTGGCTGAGCACCAGTACGGGCAGGCTCGGGCGGGCCGCCCGGAGCTCGACGGCGGCGCGCAGTCCCTCGTCGGTGAAGCCGGGGGGCATCCGTACGTCGGTGACGACGATGTCCGGGTCGTGCGCGGCGACGGCGGTGCGCAGCTCGTCCGCGTCCCCGACGGCGGCGGCCACCTCGTGGCCGAAACGCGTCAGCAGACCGACGAGCCCTTCGCGCAGCAGGACGCCGTCCTCGGCGAGGACGATCTTCAAACCGGGCAAGGGATCTCCAGGCTCAGGACGGTCGGCCCGCCGGGCGGGCTGGTGATCGTCAGTGTGCCATCGAGGACCGCGATCCGGTCGGCGAGTCCGGTCAGTCCGGATCCGCCGGCCGGATCCGCCCCGCCGCGCCCGTCGTCCCGTACGTCGATCAGCAGCGCGGAGCCGGTGTGCCGGGCGGTGACGGCGGCGCGGGCGGCGCCGCTGTGCTTGCCGGTGTTGGCGAGGGCCTCGCACACGCCGAAGTAGGCGGCTGCCTCGACGGACTCCGGGAGCCGGGGCAGCGCGGTGTCGATGTCGGTGTCGACGGGGATGGCGGACCGCTCGGCGATGTCGGCGAGGGCGCCGGTGAGCCCGTAGTCGGTGAGCACCTGGGGGTGGATGCCGTGGATCAGTTCGCGCAGCTCGGCGAGGACCTTGCCGGCCTCCGCGTGGGCAGCGGCGAGCTGGTCGGCGAGCGGGCCGGGAGGTGCGTCGAGACGGGCGAGGCCGAGGCTCATGGTGAGGGCGACGAGACGCTGCTGGGCGCCGTCGTGGAGGTCGCGTTCGATACGGCGGCGTTCTGCCTCGAAGGCGTCGACGAGCCGGGCGCGGGAACGGGTGACCTCCTCGAGCCGGCCCTTCAGCTCGCGCTCGCGGGGCGCGAGCAGGGCGCGGGTGAGGGCGGCGCGGGCGCCGGCGAGGGCGCCGAGGGGACGGAGGAGCGCGGGCAGGAGCACGGCCCCGGCGGCGGCGCAGGCGAAGGCGGCCGGGTAGGAGGTGACCAGCCACAGCTTGAGCACCTTGACCTCCGCGTCGTAGGCGAGGGCGAGCTGGAGGGGGGTGGTGAGGAGGACGAGGGGCGCGCCGAGGAGGAGCGCGAGGGCGGACAGGTCCACCCACCAGAGCACGAAGCCGTGCAGGAAGGCGTAGGCGAGCTCCCGCCAGGTGGCCTGCTCCCGGAAGCGCAGCCGCGCCCAGGCGGCGAGGCCGGGCTCGGCGGGGGTGCGGTGCGGGGTGGGGGCGGGGTCGAGGTCGACCATCCGCAGCCGGCGGCGCTCCACGGCGCCGGTGGGGACGCCGACGAGGCCGAGCAGGGCGAGGAGGGGCAGGCCGACGAGCACGATGCCGAGGGCCGTGCCGGCGGTGGCGAGGAGGGTGAGGGCGAGGAGGACGGGAATGCCGGTGAGGGCGCTCCCGGCCAGGTAGCCTGCGGCTCGCCAGGGCCATGCGCTGCGGAGGTAGCGGCCGCGGGCCAGGGCCTGCCAGGGGGTGCGGGCGTGATCGTCCATGCGGCCCAAGCTAGCCGGGGCGCCGGGGCGGGCCCATGGTATGGCCGGCCCTACCCCCTCCGGGGCCGGTTGGCGCGGCCGCCGTTCCGGGGGCTCCGTCCCCGCGCCGCGTGCCTCCCGGCGGGGCTGGGTTTGTCCCCTGGCCGGGACCGGCCTGATCGGGGCGGCTTGGCTGCCGGGGCTCCGCCGTGTGCCTCCCGGCGGGGCTGGAGTTGTCCCCTGGCCCGGACCGGCCCGGTCGGGGCGGCTTCGCTGCCGGGGCTCCGCCCCAGACCCCGCGCCTCAAACGCCGGCGAGGCTGGATTTTCCTGGGCCGGGATCGGCCTGGGTTGGGGCGGTGCCCCGCCGGAGCATCTCCTCGTCCTCGCGCACTTGGCAGGTG
>NZ_JBHWJY010000060.1:0-53405 GCF_042731135.1 Streptomyces sp. NPDC059874 | reverse complement strand
CCGCCACACATTGTGTGGCGGGCCCCTCGGCGTCGTGCTGTGTGCTGTCCGCTGCGTGTTGATGCGCTACGGGGCGATGGGCGGGCGGTAGGTCGTGTCCGGGCCCTGGTCCCGGTCGCCGGGCCGGTCCTCGCGGATGACCTCGCCCTGGACGATCTTGCCGTCGGGATAGTGGATGCGGGCCTGCTGGAAGGCGTCGCCGAAGGTGCCGGCCGGGGCCGAGGCCATCTTCCGCTCCAGCGAGCGGGCGGCCCGGCGGCCGATCAAGGACCGGACGGGCGGCAACAGCAGGAGCAGGCCGGCCGCGTCGGAGATCAGGCCGGGCATCATCAGGAGCAGCCCCGCCGCCATGGTGAGGCCGTTGCCCCGGCCCGGCTGCTGCGGGGTGGGCTGCTGCCCCTGCTGGGCCTGCTGGAAGGTGTCGGTCAGGTTCTTGAAGGCACGCCGTCCCGCGCGCTTGATGACCACCGCGCCGAGGACCATGCCGCCCGCGAGCAGCGCGGCGACCGTCAGCCCGCCGGCGGCTCCGGCGACCAGGCTGAGCAGCCAGATCTCCAGGATCAGCCAGCCGGCTACCGCCAGGGGGAGGAACGTACGGGCGGGCGAGCGCCGCCGGGGGGCCGTCGAGAAGGGAACGCCGGTCGTCATACCGTCCAGTGTGCCTGGGCCCGGGTAAAAGCGACCTCAGCCGGAGGTACCGGACATCCCCTAGGGGGTGTCTTGCCGGTCAGGCCTTGCGGTCGTCCTTGCCCCGGGTCTTGCCGAGGAGCTTGGCGGCCTGGGCCTTGAGGCCCCACTGGGTGACCCGCCACAGGGCCTCCACCACGATGTCCTTGCTCATCTTGCTGTCGCCGAACTCGCGCTCGACGAACGTGATGGGCACCTCCACCACGCGGAAACCCTTCTGCACGGCCCTGCGGGCCAGGTCGACCTGGAAGCAGTAGCCCGCCGAGGCCACCTCGTCCAGGCCCAGGCCTTCCAGGGTCTCCCGCCGGAAGGCCCGGTAGCCGCCCGTCACGTCGCGGATCGGGACGTCCAGCATCAGCCGGGAGTACGTGGAGCCGCCGCGCGAGAGGAACTCGCGGCTCTTGGGCCAGTTCACGACGCGGCCGCCCGGCACCCAGCGGGACCCGAGGACCAGGTCGGCGCCGGCCAGCGCGGTGAGCAGGCGGGGCAGCTCCTCCGGCTGGTGGGAGCCGTCGGCGTCCATCTCGACGATCACGCCGTAGCCCGCGTCCAGGCCCCAGACGAAGCCCGCGAGGTAGGCGGCGCCGAGCCCTTCCTTGCCCTTGCGGTGCAGGACGTGCACGTGGTCGTCACCGACCGCCAGCTCGTCGGCGAGCTTGCCGGTGCCGTCGGGGCTGTTGTCGTCCGCGACCAGGATGTGGGCCTCGGGCACCGCCGCGCGGACGCGGCCGACGATCAGCCCGATGTTCTCCGCCTCGTTGTAGGTCGGAATGATCACCAAGGCCGTACCGAGCGGTCCGTAGGTCCGCTGTCCGCCGTCGCTCACTGAGTCCCCTTTTGTGCTCTTGCACGTCCTGTACGTCTGGTCGCAGGAAATGACTCTAGAACAGTGATCGGGGCCCGCGGTCCTTCGGGCCGGTCACACTCCCGCTGGCCGCGGGCCGCCGTGACCGTTGTCTACTGGACCGCCGGGCCCCGCACCGGGACCACCCTCCCCCGACCTCCTACGGAGCGGGGGCGACCCCCATCCGGCGAAACCTTCCCTCGCCCCCGAGGCGCGGGCGCGCTGAGCGGACGGATCCGTCCGGCACGGACGTCCTTGTGGTGGACCCGGCCGAACCTATCCGGGTCCGAGCGCCCGGACCGAACCGAGGACCACCGGATCACCCCTGTGGGCGTACGAATACTTCCCGCCCGCCGACCACGGTGGCCAGGCAAACCGGCAGCTCCGAACCCGGGGTCAGGTCGGGAAGCCCGGGGGTCCCGGACCGGGGGTCGGTGGACCAGCGGGCGACCCGGTCGTCGGGGGCCTGGACGACCAGTTCGGCGGTCTGCCAGACGGCGTAGTCGGCCGGAGCGCCGGGAACGAGCACGCCCGCGTCGTCGCGGCCCAGCGCCCGCCAGCCGCCCCGGGTGTGGGCCGTGAAGGCGGCCCGTACGGAGATCCGGTGCTCCGGGGTCCGGTGGAAGGCGGCCGCGCGGACCGTGCCCCAGGGGTCGAGCGGGGTCACCGGCGCGTCCGAGCCGAAGGCCAGCGGCACGCCCGCCTTGAGCATCGCCGCGTACGGGTTCAGGGTGCGGGCGCGCTCGGGCCCGAGGCGGTCCGCGTACATGCCGTCCTCGCCGCCCCACGCCGCGTCGAAGGCGGGCTGCACGGAGGCGGTCAGGCCCAGCTCCGCGAAGGCGGCGATGGTGGCGGGGGTCATCATCTCGGCGTGCTCGACGCGGTGCCGGGCAGCCCGGACGCGGGCCAGGCCGACCTTTTCGGCGGCCGCGCGGACGCCCTCCACGACGGCGGTGATCGCGGCGTCGCCGATGGCGTGGAAACCGGCCTGGAGTCCCGCCTCGGTGCAGGCGGCGACGTGCGCGGCGACCTCGGCGGCGTCCAGGTAGCCGGTCCCGGTGTGCGGGGCGTCGCTGTACGGGGCGTGCAGGCAGGCGGTGTGCGAGCCGAGGGCGCCGTCCACGAAGAGGTCACCGGCGGCTCCGACCGCCCCGAGCGCCTTCGCCCGGTCGAGGTCCCGGTCGGCCCAGTATCCGAAGACGCGCGGCCCGGGCCGCTCGGCCGCCAGGGCCAGCAGGGCGGTGAAGTCCTCGGCGGACGAGATGTCGGGGCCGCCGCACTCGTGCAGGGAGCCGATGCCGAGGGACGCGGCCCGGTCGAGGGCCGCCGCCTGGGCCTCCGCGCGCTGCGCGGGGGTGACGGCGGCCAGGGCCGCCCGCCGTACGGCGTGGTGGTCGTCACGGGTCAGCGGCTCGTCACCCTCGGGCCGTACGCCCGGGACGAGGTCGAGCAGCGCGGTGGTGACCACCGCGGAGTGCACGTCGATGCGGCTGAGGTAGAGCGGGCGGCCGGCGGCGGCCTCGTCGAGCTCGGCCCGGCGCGGCGCCCGGCGTTCGGGCCAGCGGGCGGCGTCCCAGCCGTGCCCGAGGAGCACCCGGTCGGCGGGGCGGCTCGCGGCGTACGCCCGTACGAGGTCCAGCGCGTCGGTCAGCGAGCGGGCGCCGGTGAGGTCCAGCCCGGTGAGGGCGAGCCCGGCGGAGGTGGCGTGCACGTGGGCGTCGGTGAAGGCGGGCGTGACGAGCGCGCCACCGAGGTCGACGACCTCGTCCACGCCCTGCGCGAAGGCGTCGGCCGCGCCTTCGGAGCCGACCCAGGCGATGTGGCCACGCTCGACCACCATCGCGGTGGCGAAGGGGTCGGCGGGGCTGTGGACCTCGCCGCCGCGAAGGAGGACGGTGCGGGTGCCTCCGGCGGCGTCGGCGGAGTTGGCGGTGCGGTCAGTCATGGGGAACAGTCTCGCCCCTCGGACGGGCGGGGGCGGACGCGGGTGGGGGCGGACGCGGGTGGGGGCTCCGCCCGGACCTTCCCCTCCGGCAGGGGGACCCCGCCCCTCGAACGCCGGCGAGGCTAAATACGGGGCGGGCGGGCCTCGTACGGGGTGGAGAGGACGACCGTCGTACGCGTCGAGACGTGCGCCAGGGCCCGCAGGCGGCCCAGCAGGTCCTCCAGTTCCAGGGGCGTCGCCACCCGGACCTTGAGGATGTAGTTCTCGTCGCCCGCGACGCTGTGGCAGGCCTCGATCTCGGGAACGCCGGACAGCCGGTCGGCGATGTCGTCCGGGGCGCTCGGGTCGAACGGCTTGACCGAGATGAAAGCCGTCAACGGCAGGCCGACGGCCTCGGGGTCGACCACCGCCGCGTAGCCGCGGATCACGCCGCGCTGTTCCAGCCGGCGTACTCGCTGATGGACCGCCGACGTGGACAGTCCGGTGGCCTTGCCCAGATCCGTGTAACTCATCCGCCCGTCCCGCACGAGCAGATCAACGATCTGGCGGTCCAGCTCCTCCATTGCGCTCATAGCCGCTCAACCTAAGGCCCAAGGGCGCTCCTGGCCCAGTGCTGTCCACCCACTGGAGGCATCTGCGCCGGGCATGTGACCAAGGCCACAGGGTCAGGCAGGCGTACGACGTGCTGTCGTGGTTACTCGTGCCGCGCTGCGGGAAGTGCTTGGTGTGGCCGAGGCCGAAGAACCTGCCCGCCCGGCCCACCCAAGGGGGAGTACATCCATGCTGAACAACAAGCGCGCCGGTCGCACCGAACCGGAGCCCCTCGAACAGGTCGAGACCGAGGAAGGCGCGTACTCCGAGTACGCCGAATACCTCGAAGACGGCGAGGGGTTCGAGATCCACCACGCGATCTGCCCCGACTGCGGCCAGTCGATCGCCCTCGTCGCGGACGAGGAGTACCTGCCGCAGCACGCGCTCTGCCTGACCCCGTGGAACCCCTTCGGTCTCACGGTGTGCGCGGGCACCGGGCGGCCCGCCGGCGACGCGCTGCCCACCGTCGGCGCGTTCCAGTCACCCGAGGCGTCGGAGCTAGAGGCCGTCGTGCTCCTGGACCTGCCCCAGGGGCTGGACTGGCGGACGCAGCCGTTCTCGCACGTCGGCGGTCCGGGCTCACGTCCGGTCCGGCTGGGGCGCCCCGCGCTGCCGCAGGCGCAGGCCCAGACGCAGCAGGAGCACGCGCAGGCGGCCTGACGGCCCCCTGCGCGCCCGCCGCGGCCTTCCGGTTCCTCCGGTTCCTCTACCAGTAGGTTCCCTGCACCATGGCAGCCAGGCTGGCGTGGTGCAGGATCAGGCTGTCCGGGTTCTCCGGGATCTCGACCTCGCCGAAGTGCGCCTGCCGGTAGGCGATGCGGAGCATCACGATCCCGTGGCGCAGGGCCGCGTAGAGGGTGTGGAACTCCATGTTCCGCGGGGTGTGGCCGGTGAGTTCGGCGTACCGCCGCTCCAGGTCCTCGCGGCGCAGGAAGTCCGGCAGGCCGGGCTGGCCGAAGCTCACGGTGAGGTCCTGGAAGAACCGGTGCAGGTAGACGCTCCAGCCGAGGTCCACTTCGCGCGGGGCGTACGCCGCCATCTCCCAGTCCAGCACGGCCGCCGGCGTGAATCCGTCGTAGATGACGTTGCCGATGCGCGCGTCACCCCAATTCAGCACCGTGGGGCCCTCGTCCTGCGGCCAGAGCTCCTCCAGGCGGGCGAACGCGCGCTCGATGAGCGGTGACGGGGCCAGCCCTTCCACCACCCAGGAGTAGTAGGCGCGTTGGGCGTCCACGTGCCGGCGCAGCGGGCTTCCCGCGCCCTCGGGCAGCAGGAACTCGGCCTCCTTGGCGGGGAACTGGTCGTGCAGGCGGGCCAGCAGCGAGATGCTCGCCTCTTGCAGCACGGCGCGCTCGGCGTCGGTCGCGGCGTGCAGCCAGTTGCCCTCGTAGGTGTAGGGCATGACGTCGGGCGGGACCCGGCCCTCGGCGCGGGCCATCACGAAGAACGGCGCTCCGAGCGGCCCCGGGTCCTCCTCCAGCCACTGCACGCGCGGGACGGGCACGTCCGTGTGCTCGGCGACCAGGCTCATCACGCGGTGCTGGCGCGGCATGTCGTACGTCGGGAAGACGGTGTAGGCGGCCGGATCGGCGGCGAGGCGCAGCGCGCAGGCGCGGAGCGGGGTGTCGGGGTGCTCTATGTCGAAGAGCAGGGTCTCGCTGGACATGCCGTTGGAGCCGGGGACCGAGACGTTGGTGACCTTCGCACCGGGAAGCCGGGCGTCCAGCCAGGCGGCGAGCCGCCGGCCGAGTTCTTCGGGCTCTCGGGTGGAGGTGCGCGGACGTGGAGCGGTTGCCATGGTCGGAGTCCTTTCTACTGGGCGACGGAGGAGTAGTCGGTGAAGCCGCTGGGGTCGTGGCGCCCGAAACTGCCGTGTTCGAAGATGCCGTGGCCGATCTGCCCGTCGAGGGTGAAGCGCGCCGAGTGGTCGGTGACGCCGAAGGCGGCCATCGGGTGGGCGGCGGGGTCGGAGAGGTCGTAGACGCGCCGGTCGGTCCAGTTGCGCCCCTGCCAACTGCCGTGCTGCCAGTCGCCGGCGGGCGGGTAGCCCGCGCCCACGGCGAGCGGGGAGGAGTTCAGGATCTGCACGCCGAGTTCGAGCGGCTTGCGGGCCGGGTCGGTGAGGTGGATGACCGCGCTCTCGGGGTGCCGGCTGCCGGGCCGGTAGCGGATCTCGGTGTGCGGCCAGCCGAGTTGGACGTCGTGGCGGCCGCTGTCCTCGGGGAAGACCTGCACGGCCTCGTTCAGGGCCCGGTGCCCGTCGGCGTCCTCCTGGGCGATGACCATCACGAACCGGTCTTCGAACCGGACCGGGATCCAGAGCCAGTGGAACCCCTCGGGCCGGTACTCCTCGGCGGCGCGGCCCCCCTCCTCACCGGGTATCGGTCGCACGCCCCAACTCCGGTCGCGGGTGCCGGTCCACTCCCCCGGGGTGACGGTGAACTCCTCGCCCTTGGCGCGGATGGTGCCGGTGACGTTGCCCGCCTGGACGAAGCGGCGGCCTTCCAGGATGAGCCGGTCGCCGCGCCGCTGGGTGTGGTGGGGCTCCCACACGGCGGGGAACTCGGCGGTCCAGGCGAGGTCGTACGAAAGCCCGTCCGGGTCGTCGGGATCGGCGGCGCAGCGCAGGGTGAGCTGCTTGAGCGGGACGTCGACGGTGATGGACAGGGGGCCGACGCGGAGGTTCATGCGGTCGTCGGTGAGCGCGTCGGAAGCCCGGACGGCGAGCAGGTCGTCACCGATGCGGAGGGTGGCGTAGGCGTCGATGACCCCGGTGTTGGGGTACACCCCGAGGCCGAGGATGAGGACGGCGCGGCCGGCGTGGTCGAAGACGTGGAAGATGCAGCGGTCGTAGGCGTTGCGGTCGCCACTGACGAGGTGCTTCATCGACAGCGGGGCCTGGTGGATCGGGTACTCGTCCAGTCCGATGGGCCGGTCGGCGGGCATGGCGAACCTCCTGGGCGGGGTGGGGGCTTCGAGTGGCACGGCAGGTTGGTGTGTCGGAACGGCTGCTCAAGCGGATATGACGGTACGTCAGAAACGGGCCTGGGGGCCAGACTTCTGGCACGGTCTGACACACCGGCATGATGCGCCGGGAGCGGCGCTGCCGGCCGCACGCCGCGGTGATCGGCCCTCGGACTCGGCAGGTCAGGGCTGTCGCCCTCGGGCCGACGGTCAACCGTTCCCGGTCGGCGTGCCGGTGCGTCGCCGGACCAGCAGGCTCCCCATGGCGGTGCGTCGGTGCAGGACCGCCCGACCGGCGCGGACCGTGGTGATCAGGCCGGCGCCGCGCAGCGCGGTGGTGTGGGCCGAAATGGTGGCATTGCTGACACCGAGCCGCCGGGCGAGTTCACTGGTGGTGTGCTCGTCCGCGAGTCGGAGCAGGATGTCGACGCGGGTCCGCCCGAGCACTCCGGACAACGCGTCGTCCGCGTCCCCCGGACCGGTCGGCACGAGCGGGAGGCCCGGACCGGCCGGAAACGTCACGACCACGGGGTGATCGGGCAGGTCGGAGACGAGGGGATGGCCGGTCCAGTGGAACGTGGGCAGGAGCAGCACGCCGCGCCCGTCCAGCACGATGTCCCGCTCCGGCCCTTCGACCTCCCAGACGTCCTCGTGCAACCGGGTGCCGGGTACGAGTCCGGCGAGTGCGGCGCCGATGCCGTGTTCGGCCACTGCCAGCGCATGGCGGGTGAACTCCGCGTGGTGCAGATCCTGGACCAGGGTCCACACAGGACGCACGACCGTTTCGAAGGCGGCGTGCTGGGCCCGACGGAGGACGTGCCACGCGGCGGCATCACCTCGGTGCAGGTCCCGGATCCACAGCGGCGCCGGGGACGCGTGCGTGGCGTAGACCCGCTCGATTTCGGATCGAACCAGTTCCGGGCGCGAAGCTCGTACGGTGTCCAGCCCCTCCCGCAGCGTGTCGCTGAACACGTCGATGAAGTGGGGGGCCCGCTCCGCGGGGACCAGGTCCCTCAGGGGTCCGACGGCGAGCGGCAGGGAACGGAGCACCCGCTGTCTCCAACGGCCGAAGAGCAGCTCCCCGTCCGGGCGGCACATCGTCATGAGCGCCGCGTTCAGCTCCGCCAGCGGGGCCGGCCGGGGCGCGAACCGGACCCGCGCGAAGTCGACGGAGGTGAAACGGATCCGGATCACTGCTCTCCCCGCCCTCGCCGCACCATCGTTTCGACCAGGCCCTAAACCCTCGCCCGCGCCTCCGACCGGCGCCAGCATTCGGGGCACGCCCCTTCACGCATTGACTCAAGGGGTGCCGGACGGCGCAAGGACCGACGTCACAGAGGCACAGGGAGACAGCCATGTTCCACAAGAGGACCAGCGCAAGTGACCGCGTGGGCGGGGCCGTTGCGTTCGAGCGAGGTCCCGGTGGCGGCCCGGGAAGGGAGGGCACCGCCGGAGTGACCCGACGGGCCGTCACCACTTCGGCCCTGCTCGCCACCACGATGCTGCTGGGGGGCGGCGGCGTTGCCCGCGCACGGGTCGCGGACGACATCACCGTGCGGCTTCCGGCGCCGACCGGCGCGCACCGGACCGGGGTCACCACCCTGCACCTGGTCGATCGGCACAGGCGCGACCCCTGGGACAGCGGCATGCCGCGCGAGGTGATGGTCACCGTGTTCTATCCCGCTCGCAAGGTCCGCGGATACCCGATCGCACCGCAGATGACCCCCGCCGCAGCGGAGTGGTTCAAGGCCTTCGATCCCGTCTACGTGCACCGGGAACTACCGAAGAGCGGTGTGGACTGGGCGGCCACCATGAGCCACTCGCACACGAACGCCCCGGCACAGCCGATCCGACGGCCGGTGCTGCTGTACACCCCCGGAGGCGGAGATCCACGTACGGTCGGCACCGTGCTCGCCGAAGAACTGGCCAGTCACGGCTACGTGGTGGTGACCATCGATCACCCCGGCGAATCCGGTGCGGTCGAGTTTCCCGACGGCAGAGTGCGCGAGTACGGACTTCCGGGAACCCCCGGGGATCCGCGGATCTTCCGCAGGATGATCGACACCCGGCTCGCGGACACACGGCTCGTACTGGGACACTGGCGGCCGGCCGGAACCCCGATGCGCGGGCGCGCGCTCTGCCCGAGCACCTCGGCCGCGCCCGGCGAGTGGGTGTGTACGGCCACTCGGCCGGTGGGACGACCGCGGCCCAGGCGATGCACGAGGACCGGCGCATCGACGCGGCGGTCAACCTCGAGGGCTACCTGGACTACCCGTCGGACACGCCGGGTCGGGAAGGCGAGCTGCTCCCGATCGCCCGGCAGGGGACGGACCGGCCCTTGCTGTTGTTCGGGACCGACGGATTCCGCGACGCTCGGTTCGAGCGCTCCTGGTCGGCCCTGCTCGCCCGCTCGGAAGGACGCGTCCGCCGGCGGCAGCTCGACGACGCCGCCCACTGGGTGTTCACCGATTACGCCGCCACAGCGCCCCAGTTGCAGGCTGCCGGGCTGATGACCGCCGCCGATCGGATCCATCTGGTCGGCGCGATCGACCCGGCGAGATCGGTGCCCTCGGTGCGCGGCCACGTGCTCTCGTTCTTCTCCCGGCACCTGCCGTCACTCTGAGGTCACCGGTCCGTCGGACAGGGCGGCGGCGCCGGGGAGCCGCCCTTCGGCCTCGTCGCCCATCCCGGAAACCGCGGCGCACGGCCCTCGGGTACGCCTCGAACGGATACCCGGGGCGCGGAGGGGATTACCCGTGGCCGCGGTGTCGCGTTGCCCCGGCATGACCACGGTTGAGACTTCCATGCCCCGGGCGGGACGCCGTCGGCGGCCGACACCGCCCGGGTACGAAGAATCGGTTCAGCAGGGGCCCCGGCAGCGGCACCCCGATCCACCCATCTACAGCGCGCTGATCGCCCGCTGGGCCGCCGACGGCCGGACCGTGCCCGGGCGGCGCGATCCGGAGTGGTCCCGGATCGCGTCCTCCCCGATCTGGCCGAACGGCCCGCTCTTCGGCAGCTGAGGGAGCCACCGGCCCGCCCACCCGCTCAGAGGGCGAGCAGCCCGGCCGCCGTCGGGCGGAAGCCGCACTGCTCGTAGAAGGGCTCCAGGTGCCGCTCGTAGTCCACGTGCAGCCACCGCGCCCCGCGCTCCCGCGCCGCCTCGGCGGCGGCCCGTACGAGCCGGACTCCGAGTCCGCGCCGCCGCTCTTCCGGGTGCACGGTGGTGTCCAGGACGAAGGCGTGCACGCCGCCGTCCCAAGCCACGTTGACGTAGCCCACCAGCCGGCCCTCGCGGCGGGCGGTGACCCAGGCGAGGCTGCGCTCGAGGATCGGGGCGAAGGTGGTCTCCGAGTGCCCCGGCCACGCGGCGGCGAACAAGACGTTCAGTTCGGCGTCCGCCAGCGCCGGGCGCACCGCGAACTCCACTACCGCGTTTCCGGCCCCGCCAGGTGGCGGGCGATGACCATGCGCTGGATCTGATTGGTGCCCTCGACGATCTGGAGGACCTTCGCCTCGCGCATCAGCCGCTCGACGGGGAAGTCCGCCGTGTAGCCGTAGCCGCCCAGGACCTGGACCGCGTCCGTGGTGACGGCCATGGCCGCGTCGGTGCAGAACAGCTTGGCCATCGCCGCCTGCCGGGAGAACGGCTTGCCCGCGTCGCGCAGGCGCGCCGCCGCGAGGTAGAGCGCGCGGCCCGCCTCGATCTTGGTGGCCATGTCGGCCAGCATGAAGCGGAGCCCCTGGAAGTCGGCGATCGGGTGCCCGAACTGCTTGCGGTCCAGGGCGTACGTCAGTGCCTCGTCCAGTGCCGCCTGGGCGACGCCGATGGCGCAGGCCGCGATGCCGAGGCGCCCCGCGTCGAGCGCGGCCAGGGCGATGGTGAAGCCCTGCCCCTCCTCGCCGATGCGGCGCGCGTCCGGCACTCGTACGCCGTCGAAGTGCAGCTGGGCGGTGGGCGAGCCCTTCATGCCCATCTTCTTCTCGGGCACGGCCGCCGTCAGGCCTTCCGCGTCCCCGGGGACCAGGAACGCGGTGATGCCCTTGGGGCCCTCGACGCCGGTGCGGGCGAGGACGGTGTAGAAGTCGGCGACTCCGCCGTGGGTGATCCACGCCTTGGTGCCGGTGATGATCCAGTCGTCGCCGTCTCGCACCGCCTTGGTGGTCAGCGAGGCGGCGTCGGAGCCCGCGGCGGGCTCGGAGAGGCAGTAGGCGCCCAGCAGGCCGCCGCCGAGCATGTCGGGCAGGTGCGCGCCCTGCTGCTCCTTGGTGCCGTAGCCGGCGAGGCCGTGGCAGGCCAGGGAGTGCACGCTGACGCCGAGGCCGACGGTCAGGCGGGCCGCGGCCAGCTCCTCCAGGACCTGGAGGTAGACCTCGTACGGCTGCTCGCCGCCGCCGTATTCACCGGCGTACGGGAGGCCGAGCAGTCCGGCGTCGGAGAGGAGGGTGAACACCTCCCTGGGGAACCGCCCGGAGTCCTCTTCCTCGGCGGCCTTGGGCCGGATCTCCCGCTGCGCGATCTCTCGTACGAGCGCGAGGAGGTCCCGGGACTCCTCGGTGGGCAGCTGACGGTCCACCGGCTGCGGGGCGCGGTCGGTCATGGCGGCGCTCTCCTCCCTCGTCGGGCACGGCGGCGACGCGCGAGGTGTGTTGCGCGCCACCGGGTCTCGGTGCTCTTACAGCCGATGCTGCCCGTCCCGGATCACGGAATGGGCTGTTCAGCGGCTGCGGCGGGTTGAGTATGCCCGATCAGGGGCGTCCCGTCACCGGGGCAAGATCATCGGCCTGCTCGAACGGCTCTTCGGGAGCGGGAGGTGCCGGACACTCCGGGACGAACTCCTCGATCACCGTCAGCGTCGCCCGAAGCTGGCGTACGAGCAGCGCTCCGAGCTCGTCCCGGCCGGGCCGGGCCGGGGCGTCCCCCGCGGCGGCGCCACCGCCGTTCAGGCCGCCGATCCACTCCAGGGTGGTCCCCTCGACCCCGGAGAGCCAGCCGACGAGGGCGAGCCGGGCGATCGGGGGGAGCGCGCGGTGCCCGTACGCGCCTTCGGCGATGGTGGCGACGAGTTCCTCGCGGACGGCGTCGCGGATGGCGAGCACCTCGGCATCGGAGCCGACACCGCCGGTGACGATGGTGCGGTAGGCGGCGTGGTGATGTTCGGCGTAGTACAAGTAGCCGTCGATGGTGCGGCGGACGCGTTCCGCGTTGGGGAGGTCGGTCTCCCCGCCGGCGCGGGCGACGAGCTCCGCGACGGAGTCCTCGACGATGGCGAGGTAGTAGCCGCGCTTGCTCTTGAAGTAGTAGTAGATCAGCCCCTTGGCGACGCCCGCGTGCTTGGCGATGTCGTCCATGGAGAGCGCGTCGTACGAGGTGTCGGCGAACAACTTGCGTCCGGTCGCTATGAGTTCGGCCCTGCGGACCTGCGAACGCTCGGTCGTACCGCGCTGTTGACTATTATTCAAATTCAGCCCTAGCCTCGAACTGCCACAAGATGCCTGAAGTATGGCAGCACTTCCCCTGCGCACCGGACGACGTACGGGAGGAACCATCATGAGCACGGGCAAGAGACCGCTCCGCGAGGGCCGGGTCCACTGGAAGAAGTCGGCAGCCGTCGCGATGCCCGCGATCGTGGCCGTCGGCGCGATGGCGATGGTCATGGCGCAGGGCGCGCTCGCCGCCTCCTTCGCCGTCTCGGGGACCAGTTTCCAGGTCTCCTCGTCGAAGTTGAGCAGCAAGGGCCTGGCCTCGTACGTGCAGACGGACCGCTCCGTCGACGGCAAGGGGCATCCGGTGGCGCTTCTCGGCATCGGCGAGGCCACCCTCTCCGACATCTGCCAGGCCGCCGAGGTGGACACCCCCGTCGGCAAGGTGGTCTTCAAACTGACCGCCGGCGGCCCGGCCGGGGAGGTCACGGCCAGCAACCTGGTGATCGACGGCGAGGACCTCAACGGCGACGCCACCTTCGGCACGGCGCAGATCGGCCGGGACGCCTCGACGCTCGACCAGGTGGACGGGGTCCAGGGCCAGGCGGGGAAGTTCGGCCTGCAGGCGGGGAACATCGAAGTGGTGGGCGTGAAGTCGCACGCCTGGTCCGCGACCGGCGGGAACTTCAAGCTCAAGGGCCTGAACCTGAGCGTCAGCCTGGACGGCAAGAAGTGCTTCTGAGCCTGCGCGGCGGGTGGTTGGAGCGGCGGCTTCCGCTGCCGGAGCACCGGCGGCGGCTGCGCGCCTGGCGCCGGACCCGGCCGTTCTGGGGCGGCCTGCTGGTGCTGCTGGGCGGGACCGAGCTGCTGCTGGTCCCGCTCTCCCCGCTGACGGTGCTGGTCAGCCTCGGCCTGGGCGGGATCGCGGCGATCGGGATCGGCGTCGCGCTGATCCTGGCGGGGCTGTTCCTGTGGTTCCTGCCGGGGGCCCGGGCGTACGTGTCCCTGCACGCCCTGCTGCTGTCGGTGCTGTCCTTCGTGGCCACCAACCTGGGCGGGTTCCTGGTCGGGATGTTCCTCGGCATCGCGGGGAGCGCGCTGGCCTTCGGTTGGACCCCGCTGCCCGACGAGGAGGCGGGCGAGGAGGGTCCGTACGTCCCCAGCCTGGACGGCAGCGGGCCGCGGACGCTGGCCGCCGCGCTGCCGGTGCTGCTGCTCGCGGCGCTGGCCACGGGCACCCCGCAGGCGAAGGCCGCCCCGACGGCCGGGGCGCCGACAGCCGGGGCTCCGAGGGCGGGGGCACCGAGGGCGGCCCGCACTCCCCCGACGGTGACGACCTCGCTCTTCGCGCCGCAGGGCTTCACGCTGGCGGGGGTCACCGAGGTGCCCACGGTGGACGGGCCGCTGAAGGTGCTGGTGCTGCGGATGCGCGCGGCCTCGCTGCGTGACTACCGGCTGCGGACCCGGGACGGCTCGGACGAGTACGGGCTGTCCGCCGACTCCCTCGACCTGCGCGGCGACGTAACCCTGTACCTCACGAAGTTCAGCGGCTGCATCGAGGGACTGCTGTGCGTCACGTTCAGCCCCCAGGGGCTGCCCGCGCCGCCGGTCATCCCGCCGTTCGTCTTCATGACGCAGGTCACGGCGGAGCAGGCACTCGTCACCTCCGACGTGATCGTCACCGACGGACTCCGGCTGGACGCCTCGTGATCCCGGTGCAGGCAGCGCCGCTGTGGGCGTACGGCATCGGCGCGACCTTCGCGGTGGCGGCCGGTCGGCAGCTCCGGTGGTGGGAGCGCTCGGTGCGCGGCGAAGGGGTCCGGACGAGGAGCCGCGCGGCCAATCCGTACCTGGCGCTCACCCTGCTCCACGCGGCCCTGCTGCTCGCCCCGACCGGGGCGTACCTGCTGTGGCAGGCCCCCTCCTGGGCCACCATGCACGTGGCGCGGGACCACGACGGGATCTGGGCCGGCTTCGCGCTCTTCCACACCGGGTCGGTGGTGGTGGGATCGCTGCTCGGCTTCCTGGCGGCGCGGCTGTTCGTCCTGGTGGGGGCCGGGTACTGGGGGTATCTGCAGGCGGTCGCCGGCCACTTCCTGCTGTTCTTCACCCTGATCCACGGGTGGGACGGCAACGGGTACCGGCGGGTGCTGAGCGCCGATCCGCGGGCCTTCGCCGGCTGGTCCGCGGACGGCGTGGTCAACAGCTGCCTGGCCTTCGCCACCTCCGGGACCTTCCTGGCCCTGCTGGTCTTCGGCTCGGCGGTGATCGGCACGATGCTGCTGGCCGAGATCGGCTGGCTGGTGGAGGGCTGGCGGCTGCCGGGGGCGGCGGCGGACCTGAAGGTGCCCCGGGTGGTCGCGGTGGCGATCGCGGGGGCGGGGGTGTACGTGCTGCCGTTCGCCGGGGCGCTGGGGGCGAGTGCGCTCGTACGGGTGCTGGGGTGGTGGGCGGGGCTCGGCCTGTTCGCGGTGGCGGCCGGGGTGGTGCTGCTGCCCGCGCGGTCACCCGTACGCGCCCTCTACGGGCTGGTCGGCATCCCGGACGGGCACTGGCGGGCCGAGCCGGAGACGGCTGCTACAGCCAGCCGACCTGGGTGACGAACATGGCGATGACGACCACGAGGGTCCAGCCGAGGACGTGCTCCAGCCAGGAGGAGCCGTCCTTGGGGCCTCCGGTGCGGACGAGGCCTCGGGCGCGGGCGGTGAGGGCGGCGGTGTCAGCGGTCATGCCGTCCAATGTGCCGGCGTTCGCGGCTTTCGCGGTAGAGACGATGGTCACTGGTGGCGCCCGTCACGCCGCCGGGCCCCGACCACGCCCCGGGGTGCGGGGGCGGTCGGGGCCCGGCGGCCGGTTCGCCGGCGCCGTCAGGCGCGGACGTCGCGGTTGCGTCCTGCCATCGCCGCCATGGCGAGGCCGAGGCACAGGGCGACGCCTCCGGCGATCACGTTGCTGACCACCGTGCGGGTCGTGTCCATCTCTCCGGCGATGACCCACGGGGCGATGATCGTCCACGCGCCGAGCCCGACGGCCGTCCAGGCCATCGCGTGGGTGCGTTCGTAGGCGGACCCGAGGCCGCCCATGCACAGGCAGAACGCCAGGCCGGCGATCAGGTTGTTGATGGCCAGCGGGGTGAGGGTGCTGAATCCGGCGATCCATGGCGAGGCCGCCAGGTACAGGCCCGTGAGCAGGGCCAGTGCCTCCACGGCTTGCGCGGCAGGGGTGCTGGTCACCCGCTCGAACCGAGTGCGCATTTCGGCAAGGTCCGGGTGGTGCTCGATGCTGCTGGGATGAGTGGTCATGGCGGGCCGCCTCCTACGAGAAGCCTTATATGCCCTTTATGCCCATATTCCGCCGATTAAGCCGTTCGAACCAGCCGAGCTTTCTCAGAGCACGCCGACCGCCCTCAGCGCCACGATCTGCGCCGCGCTCGGGACGGCCGGGGCGTAGAGGTAGCAGATGCCTCCGGTGCCCGAGGCGACCTTGCCGGCGGCGTTGTGACGCTTGGTGCGCAGCCAGATGTTCTCCCACTCGCGGCGCTTGTAGACCCGGCGGACGGACGCGTTGTCGGGCGAGTTGGGGTCGTTGGCGATCACGTCCCCGGCGGCGGTGAACCCGATGACGGTCATCAGGTGGCCCGCGGTCCCGTAGCCGGCGCCCGTGAGCTCCTGCGGGGTGAAGGACTGGGAGGTGATGGCCGGGATGCCGGCCCGGATCAGGGTCTCCAGGTCGGCGAGGGAGCAGAGGCGGGTGACCACCCCGGCCAGCCCGCGGTAGGTCGCGGCGTAGGCCGCGTTGAAGGGCCAGTTGCCGCAGCCCTTGTAGGCGGCGTCGTAGGTGGAGCGGGCGGCGTGGCAGACCTGGGGATCGGAGTACTTCGGGTTGACCCAGGTCAGGGCGGTGGCGCCGGCCTTGCGACCCCAGAACTCGATGATCATCTGGGAGGAGGTGGGGCTGCACCAGGCCTCGCCGCCGTTGTCGTACTCGGGGTACTGCCCGGCGTGGGTCTCCTGCGAGTAGCGCGGGACCTTCAGCTCGTGGGCGTTCCCGGACGGGGCGGAGGCGGGGACCGTGAAGCGGTCCGGTACGTCGGAGACCATGGCTCCGGCCAGCCATACGGTCGGGCCGCGGTCGGCGCCGGGCTTGCGGTACAGCGTCAGCCGCAACCGCCAGTCGGTGATGCGCAGGCCGCTCGCGGGGGCGTCCACGGCCAGGGTGTCGGTCCAGACGGTGGAGCGGCCGTCGGTCTGGCCGTCGACGGAGGTGCGGCGGATGTCTCGGTCACGGGAGGCCCAGCGGCCCATGACGTACCAGGGGGTGCTCGTGCCGTCGCCGTAGGTGCCGCGCAGTTCGACCTGGATCCAGGTGCCGGCGGGGGTACGGGCGTTCCAGGAGGCGATGGCCTCGGTGGCGGGGACGGTGGAGCGGTGCACCGGGGAGGTCCAGGTGGCGTATTCCCAGGTGCTCTTCTTCCCGGTGTGCGGGTCGGCGTACTCGGTCCGCCCGAGCGGGGTCTCGATCTCCAGGCCGGGGCGGGTTCCGCCGACGGCGGTGGTGCCCTGGTGGGTGCCGGCCAGCCAGTGCGCGTACGAGTACCAGAACCGGTTGTCGACCGGGCGCCCCGAGCCCCGCGGGGCCGGCGGTGCCGGTGGCGCCGACGGGGTGGCGGCCTCGGCGCTGCCGCCGGAGACGGCGGCGGCGGTGGCCGCGGTGGCGACCGCGAGTGCGGCGACGAGTACGGCCCTGCGCGGTGTGGGTGCGGTCATCGCGGGCTTCCCCCAGGGGTGGGTCGGTGCCGGTGCTGGTGGCTTCACCCTTCCAGTTCCCGGCGGCCGCGGGCCGAAGCCGGCAGTCGTGTCGGGCTTGTCTACGCTGGTCGGGTGGAGCCACACCAGTCACTCGAATCACTCGCGCGGGAGCTCGCCGCGTTGCCGCCCTCCCTCGGTCCGGTCCGGCTGATCGGGATCGACGGGCACGCCGGGTCCGGCAAGAGCACCTTCGCGGGCCGCCTCGCGCAGGCGATGGGGGCTCCGGTGCTGCACCTGGACGACGTGGCCACCCACGAGGAGCTGTTCGACTGGCAGGAGCGGCTGCGGGCCCAGGTGCTGGAGCCGCTCGCCGCCGGCCGGCCCGCGCACTGGGCCCCGTACGACTGGGTGGAGCGCCGCTTCGGGCCGTCGCGGGTGCTGGAACCGGCTCCGGTGCTGCTCGTCGAGGGGGTCGGAGCCGGGCGCCGGGCACTGCGCCCGCATCTGGCGCGGCTGCTGTGGATGGAGACGCCGCGTGCGAAGTCCTGGGGGCGCGGGCGGGACCGGGACGGGCGTGAACTCTCCGACTTCTGGGACGGATGGGAGCGCGCGGAGCTCGCGCACTTCTCGGACGACCCTTCGCGCCCCTTCGCCGACACGTTGGTGCGCCAGAGCGGTACGGGATACGAGTGGTCTTCCGGGGCGGCTGCGACCCCACGAACGACCGCTTTCGTCACCGAAGGTGACGGACTCCCCCGGGCCTGAGCGGCCCCGGAATTCCGCGCCCGCGGGCCTCTTCCGACCTGCTTGACCTGGGGCCCGCAGCGGCCTTACGTTCTCAATGCGGGGCCTTAACCGGCCGCCGCGGACACAAGCCCCCGATCGTTCCCCCGTGATCGGGGGCTTCGTTCCGCCCGCCGATCGGGACGCAACGACGCCGCTCCCTCACCCTGAGTCACCGGGCGCATCGGGGGCGCACACCCGAACCACGTCCGTCGCACACTACGTAAGGTGCGAAACCGCAGGTACGATGCAGCCCTGATTTCAGCGACGCCAGTCGGGGCACCGGACAACTCGCGCGCTCGAAGCGGGGGTTGCCGCGCACCACGGGGCAGGCTTGTGGGGGACGTGATGGATTTCGGCACGCCGGGCAGCGCACACGCCCCGGCCGAACTCGCCTGGCTGCGCGGGGTCGACGCCTGCACCATGGGCGCCTATCCGCAGGCCGAGGAAGAGTTCCGGACGGCCGTGCGGCTCGACCCCACGATGGCCGATGCCTGGCTCGGCCTGCACGCGCTACGGGTCGACACCACCAACGCCCTGTTGCGCATGTACGCGCACCGGGACCGCTTCGGCGAACAGCGGGCCCGGCACCGGCGGACGCTGAACTCCTGGTACTGGCTGGGCTGGTGGGTGCAGCCGGTGCTGGAGAGCCGGCGGGACCTGTTACTGGCCCACGCCTCGCACTGGCTGGACGGCCGCCACGTACCCGAGCTCGACCAGGCCCTCGCCGCGCTGCCCCCGGTGGACACCGACCCGCAGGTGCGCTTCCTGCACGCGTGCCGGGCGTACCTGGTCAAGGACTGGGAGCTGCTGGTCCGCAACACCGAGCCGCTGGTCGACGATCCGCTCCTCGGCATCGAGGCGGGGCTGTTCGGCGGGATGGCGCGGGTCCGGCTGGAGATGTACGGGCAGGCGGAGCCGCTGCTGTCGGCGGCGCTGATGCGATGTCGCAGCGAGCAGCCGCAGCGCAAGGAGCTGCGGTACTGGCTGGCGCGGGCCCACGAGGGCACCGGGCGCAGCGCGGCGGCGCTGCCGCTGTACCGGGCCGTGCACCGGGTGGACCCCTCCTTCATGGACACCGCGGCCCGACTGACGGCGATCGAGGACGGCGACGACACCGACGGCATGGCCGACCTGGCGGGCACGGCCGGGTACGCGGGGTACGGCGGCTCCGGCGGGCACGGCCCGTCCCCGGCGGGCGGGGGTTTCGCGAAGGTGGCGCTGGGCGGCGGACCCGTCCAGGACGTCGCGCCGGACGGTCAGGCCGCCGACGCGGACCCGCTGGCTCCACCGGTGCCGCCGGGAAGCCGGGTGGAGGGCGCCCGTCGCAAGGTGCCGCTCCCCGCGCAGGGCGCGCCCGGAGGGCTGCCGGCCGGACCGGCCGACCCTGCGGCGCTCGCGCAGGCGCTGGCGGAGCTGGAGCGGATGGTGGGCCTGGAGCCGGTCAAACGGCAGGTGAAGGCGCTGTCCGCGCAATTGCACATGGCGAGGCTGCGGGCGGGGCAGGGGCTGCCCGTGCAGCCGCCGAAGCGGCACTTCGTCTTCTCCGGGCCGTCGGGTACGGGCAAGACGACGGTGGCCCGGATCCTGGGCCGGGTCTTCTACGCGCTGGGGCTGCTGGGCGGCGACCACCTGGTCGAGGCACAACGGGCGGACCTGGTGGGCGAGTTCCTCGGGCAGACGGCCGTGAAGGCGAACGAGCTGATCGATTCGGCGATCGGCGGGGTGCTGTTCGTGGACGAGGCGTACTCGCTCTCGAACTCGGGCTACAGCAAGGGCGACGCGTACGGCGACGAGGCCCTCCAGGTGCTGCTGAAGCGGGCCGAGGACAACCGGGACCACCTGGTGGTGATCCTGGCGGGCTACCCTGCGGGGATGGACCGGCTGCTCGCCGCCAACCCGGGGCTGTCCTCCCGGTTCACCACCCGGGTGGACTTCCCGAGCTACCGGCCGCTGGAACTGACCGCGATCGGCGGGGTCCTGGCGGACGCGAACGGGGACCGCTGGGACGAGGAGGCGCTGGAGGAACTGCGCAGCATCAGCGGGCACGTGGTGGAGCAGGGCTGGATCGACGAGCTCGGCAACGGGCGGTTCCTGCGGACCCTGTACGAGAAGAGCTGCGCGTACCGGGACCTGAGGCTGGCGGGCTTCGCCGGGGAGCCGTCGCGGGACGACCTGGCCACGTTGCGGCTGCCGGACCTGATGCAGGCGTACGGGGAGGTCCTGTCGGGCCGGGGGCCCCAGGAGCGGCCGGAGCCCCCACCCCTCTGAAGGGGTCGCGGAAGGCTCGGCCCGGGCCGGCCGAGTGCCGGCCGGCCTGGTGCGTCACCCGGTCAGGGTGACGCACCAGGCCGGACCCGAGCGGTCAGTTGCCCGGCGGGCGGCCGCAGATGAGGTCGTGGTTGCCGCCCGTGTTGGCGCACCAGAGGTGGTTCTGGTCCGGCACGAAGGTGTACTCGGACAGCTTCCTGTTGATCGGCTTGCAGGCCTGCTTGCCCTTGTTCGGCGAGTACTTGGGGCACTGCCCGTTGTCCAGCTGCTGCAGGTGGGCGCGCAGCGCGTCCAGACCCATGTCCTCGACGCCCGGAGTGGTGGACGGCATGTAGCGGTTGGCCGACCACGAGCCGCCCATGGTGGCGAACAGGGCGATCGCGCAGATCAGGCCGGCGGCCAGCTGGGACATCGCGCGCGGGGAGATCCGGGCGGCCCGGGCCGGGGCGACCTCCTTCAGCGTGCCGCGGATCCAGCCGAAGGCGCGCTCGTACGTGAGCATCACGCCGAGGACGGCCAGGATGATCAGGCAGTAGTAGATGATCCAGGTGGTGCGCGGGTACAGCTGGACGGCCTGGTTCTGCTCCATGTGGGAGGCGAACCAGAAGCGCAGCAGCCAGGCGCCCGCGAGGACGAAGCCCGCGGTGCGGACCACGACGTTGCGCAGGCCGAGACCGACGCCGATGCCCACGCCCAGGAGCAGCAGGACGCTGAAGCCGGTCTGCCCGGCCAGCTCTCCCGACACCGGGAAGTTCTGGTAGTTCAGGTTGCCCGCGCGGTCGGAGGCCCAGCCCAGCACGTAGGCCGGGTCGATGTAGGTGTTGAGGTAGGCGTAGCGGTCCTTCGTCGTGGCGCCCAGGCGGACCAGCTGGTACACCAGCGGCGCGCCGATCACGGCGGCGGTGATCAGGATGGTGCCGAGGAACAACACGGCGCGCTTGATCGCGACCCGGCCCCGGCGCCACGGGAACAGCATCAGGACGAGGATGAACGAGCCGGGCGCGGCCCACAGGTACCAGCCCGAGTACCAGAGGAACATCACGCCGAACGCGGCGCCGAAGCCGATGCCGCGCAGCACCGCCGAACGCGTCGAGAGCTCGTCGGCCCGGCGGATCTCCCGGAAGCAGGCCGCCAGCAGCGGCAGCAGCACGAGCATGGAGCCGTGGCTGTACGGGCGGATCGGGTCGAGGAAGACGATCGAGGCCGGCACGGCGATCGCCATCGCCCAGAACGGGCGCAGCAGCATCCGCCACGAGAGGTAGGCCATCGGCCCGACCAGCGCGCTGAGGATCAGCTGCAGGTCCTTGAGCGCGTGACCCACGCCGAGGACGCCGTTGTGGAAGACCTTGGCCCAGAGCGCGAGCAGGGCGGGGAACAGCGGGGGGTAGACCCCCGGGAGGCCCTTGTGGCGCATCATGTCGTTGGCCATGCCCATGAGGTTGCCGGGGTCGCCCTCCTGGCCGCCCAGGCCCCACGGCGTGCCGTTCAGGGCGACCGCTATGCCGCCCGCGACGACTCCGGTGGCCAGACCCGCGAGGGCCGCGCAGGCCAGCCGCTGCGCGACCTGGTAGTAGCGCAGGGTCCCCCGGTAGGCGAGGAACAGCAGCACCGCGAGCACGGGGATGCCGAGCAGCGCCACGTACTGCTGGACCGCGGCGAGGCCGCTGACCTGGCCGACGCGGGTGACGGGGTTGACGTCGATGCGGGTGCACAGCAGCATGAACCCGAGGGCCACGACGACGCTGACGACACCCTCGCCGAGCGGGAGGAGCCAGCGCTTCTCCGTCCAGCGGTCGAAGCGGCCGCCCGGCCGCTTCGTCGACGTCCCGTCGGACGAGGCGCCTCTGGCGTCGTCCGACGTACTGGAGGGGGCGCCGACGATGTTCGGTGCCAAATCCGTCATGTCAATTCACTTCCGTGAAACGGCACTCTGCCGCAGGTCGGGCCGGCTCGACAGGGCGAGCGAGGTCAGCGGGCGCCGGCTGGGGGCACCCGGCCGCCACGGAACGTCCACGGAATACCGACGGACGTTCACGACACGCTAGCAAACCGACACACTGCCTCCGCCCGCCGCCCTGCTCGGCGCCCGCCCCCCGGACCCTCGCGGGCCCGGGGGCGGAGCCACCGGCCTCCCTGGTGCCGTGACCGGAAAGGTTCACCGGGTCACAGCACTAGCGGCGGGCGAACGCCACGCGGTGGGACGGGTCGTGGACTTCGCCGACCAGCATCTGCAGGACGTCCTCCAGGGCGACCAGGCCCACGATTCGACCCCCCTGGTCCGCGACCTGCGCCAGGTGGGTGGCGTCCCGGCGCATGACGCTGAGGGCGTCGTCCAGCGGGAGCGTCGCGCACAGGGTGGTCATCCGGCGCCAGACCCGCTGCGGCACGGCCCGTTCCCGCTCCTCCAGGTCCAGTACGTCCTTGACGTGCAGGTAGCCCATGAAGGCGCCGCTGTCCGCGCGGACGGGGAACCGGGAGTAGCCGGTGCGCACCGTCAGCTGTTCGATCTGGCGCGGGGTGGCCGAGGGCCCGACGGTGACCAGACGGCCGGGGGCCAGGAGGACGTCGGTGACCGGGCGGCTGCCCAGTTCGAGGGCGTCCTCCAGGCGTTCCTGCTCGCCCGGTTCGAGGAGCCCGGCCTGCCGGGAGTCCTCGACGAGCCGGCCGAGCTGGGCGCTGGTGTAGACGGCCTCGACCTCGTCCTTGGGCTCCACTCCGAAGAGCCGCAGGACCAGCGCCGCGCAGGCGCCCAGCGCGGCCGTGACCGGTCCGCACAGCCGTGCGAAGGCGACCAGGCCGGGGCTGAACCACAGCGCGGTCTTCTCCGGGGCCGCCATCGCCAGGTTCTTCGGCACCATCTCGCCGATGACCAGGTGCAGGAAGACCACCGCGGCGAGCGCGAGCGCGTAGCCGAGGGGGTGGATCAGGCCCTGCGGGACGTGGACGGCGTGGAAGACGGGCTCCAGCAGCCGGGCCACGGTGGGTTCGGCGACCGCGCCGAGGGTGAGCGAGCACACGGTGATGCCGAACTGCGCGGCGGCCATCATGCGGGGCAGGTTCTCCAGGCCGTGGAGGACCTGTCGGGCCCGCTTGGAGCTTGCCGCGAGGGGCTCGATCTGGCTGCGTCGTACGGAGACGAGCGCGAACTCGGCACCGACGAAGAAGCCGTTGGCGAGGACCAGCAGCAGCGCGAAGAGGAGTTGGACCGCGTTCATCGGGCGGCCGCCTCTGCCTCGGCGGGTCGTGCGGGCGCGTGTCCGGACGCGTGTCCTGACGCGTACGCGACGGCCAGGTCCGGCCGCCCGGCCGCGGCGGGCCCCGCGGCCCAGTCGACCCCGGGTGCCGCTCCGGCCCCGGCTCCGATCGGGTACGGCCTGCCGGGCTGCCCCGCCGGCGCCGGCAGGACACGGACCATCCGGACGCGTTCGGCGCGGTTGCGGCCGACCTGACGCACGGACAGCTTCCAGCCGGGGAGCTCCGCGCGGTCCCCGGGGGCGGGGATCCGGCCGAGGAGGTCGGCGACGAGGCCGGCGACGGTCTCGTACGGGCCTTCGGGCACCTCCAGGCCTATGCGGCGCAGGGTGTGCACCCGGCAGCTGCCGTCGGCCTCCCAGGAGGGGCGGCCGTCCTCGGCGGGTACGGCGGCCAGCTCGGGGCTGTCGTCCTCGGCGAGGTCGTGCTCGTCGCGGACCTCGCCGACGAGTTCCTCCACGATGTCCTCCAGGGTGACCACGCCGGCCGTGCCCCCGTACTCGTCGACGACCACGGCCATGGGCTGTTCGCTGCGCAACCGTTCCAGCAGCGGCTGCACCGGCAGGGAGCCGGGCACCAGCAGCGGGGCGACGCAGATCCGCGCGACGACGGTGCGGGCGCGTTCGGCCTCGGGCACGGCGAGGGCGTCCTTGAGGTGGACCACGCCGGTGACCTCGTCGATGCGCTCGCGGTAGACCGGGAAGCGGGACAGGCCGGTGGCGCGGGTCAGGTTCAGCACGTCGGCCGCGGTGGCGGTGTGCTGGAGGGCGCTGACCTTCACCCGGGGGGTCATGACGTGCTGGGCGGTGAGCTCGCCCAGCGACAGGGTCCGGACGAAGAGGTCGGCGGTGTCCTGTTCGAGGGCGCCGGCCTGGGCCGAATGGCGGACCAGGGAGACCAGTTCGCCCGGGGTGCGGGCAGAGGCCATCTCCTCGGCGGGCTCCACTCCCAGCGCCCGTACGAGCCGGTTGGCGACGGCGTTGAGGCCGGCGATGACCGGCCGGAAGGCGCGGGAGAAGGCGTTCTGGGGACCGGCGACGAACCGGGCGACCTGGAGCGGCCGCGAGATCGCCCAGTTCTTCGGGACGAGCTCGCCGACGACCATCTGGACGGCGGAGGCGAGCAGCATGCCGATGACGACGGCGGCGCCGGGGACGGCCCCCTTGGGCAGACCGGTCGCTTCGAGCGGCCCCGACAGCAGTGCGGCGAGGGCGGGCTCGGCGAGCATGCCGACCACGAGGGAGGTGATGGTGATGCCGAGCTGGGTGCCGGAGAGCTGGAAGGACAGCTCCCGCAGGGCCTTGACCACCGTGCGGGCACGGCGGTCGCCTTCGGCTGCGGCGCGCTCCGCCTCGGGACGTTCCACGGTGACGAGGCCGAACTCGGCCGCCACGAAGAAGCCGTTGGCGAGGATCAGGGCGAATGCCGCCACGAGCAGGAGTAGCGGGATGGTCATGCCGCCGCCTCCGTGGGGAGGGCGGCGCGGGTATTACCGGACGATCCGTCCATTGCTGGAGGGAGTCACTCCTCGAGTCGCAGGTGACCGGCGGGCCCGGGGTCCCGGAGCCGGTGTGAGGGCGCACGGCTGCGCCCCGCCACCAGGGTAGTCATTGAGATCGTGGCCGCAATGGGACGCAGCGACGAGGCTTCGCCCGCTCAGTGGTCCTTTGTTCCGGTTCCGTGCGTCTCGGCGAGGGCGCGCAGGGCGCGGGCGTCCCCGATCGCCTGGGCCTTGGCGACCCCGGGCTGGATGCCGAGGGCGGGCAGGCTGGTGCCGTCGCTGAGGTCGAGGAACACCCACGGGTCACCCGGGCGGAGGTTGACGCGCAGGATCTGCGCCCACTCCAGCCGGCGCTTGGTCGTCAGGTTGACGACGGTGACGCCGGTCTCGTCGGCGACCACCTTGGGGCGGCTGAGCAGGACGAGCACGGAGGTCAGCAGCGCGGCGGTGAAGACGAAGCTGATCCGCTCCCCCGGGCTGAGCTTCTCCAGGAGGACGGCGATCGCCGTGATCGTGGTGAACATGACGAGCCCGACGCTCAGCAGGACGGCCCGGGTGCGGGTCGGCCGGAAGGTGACCGGCAGGGTGGGCGGTACGGGCTGGGCGGCGGGCTCGCTCATGTGCGCTTCAGTGCCTTCTGGAATTCTGGACTGCGGGAATCCTGGAATCGCGTGCGGTCAGAGACGGCAGGCGTGGATCGAGGTGGTGAGGATCGCGCGCGCGCCGAGCTCGTACAGGTCGTCCATGATCCGCTGGGCTTCCTTGGCGGGGACCATCGCGCGGACCGCGACCCAGCCCTCGTTGTGCAGCGGGGAGACCGTCGGCGACTCCAGCCCCGGGGTGAGGGCGACCGCGCGCTCCAGGTGCTCGGCGCGGCAGTCGTAGTCCATCATCACGTAGCTGCGGGCCACCAGGACGCCCTGGAGACGGCGCAGGAACTGCTGGGCCTGCGGGTCCTCGGCCACCGCGCCGTTGCCGATGACGACGGCCTCGGAGGTGAGGATCGGCTCGCCGATGACCTCCAGGCCGGCGTTGCGCAGGCTGGTGCCGGTCTCGACGACATCGGCGATGATCTGCGCGACGCCGAGCTGGATGGCGGTCTCGACCGCGCCGTCGAGGTGGACGACGGAGGCGTCGATCCCCTTCTCGGCGAGGTGCTTGGCGACGATTCCCTCGTACGAGGTCGCGATCGTCATCCCGTGGAAGTCCTCGGGGCCCTTCGCGGTGCCGGGCTTGGTGGCGTAGCGGAAGGTCGAGCGGCCGAAGTTCAGCGGCAGGATCTCCTCGGCGCTCGCGCCGGAGTCGAGCAGCAGGTCACGGCCGGTGATGCCGATGTCGAGCTTGCCCGAGGAGACGTAGATCGCGATGTCCTTGGGGCGGAGGTAGAAGAACTCCACCTCGTTCTCGGGGTCGACGACCACGAGCTCCTTGGACTCCTTGCGCTGGCGGTAGCCGGCCTCATGGAGCATCGCCGACGCCGGTCCGGAGAGTGAACCCTTGTTGGGGACGGCGATGCGCAGCATGGGGCTTCCTTTGGTGCGTGGGATTCGTGATTACGGGCGGGTGGTGCGTGCCTGGGCTCAGAGGTGGGCGTAGACGTCGTCGAGGGAGATCCCGCGCGCCACCATCATCACCTGGACGTGGTAGAGCAGCTGGGAGATCTCCTCGGCGGCGGCGTCCTTGCTCTCGTACTCCGCGGCCATCCAGACCTCGGCGGCCTCCTCGACGACCTTCTTGCCGATGGCATGGACGCCCTTGTGGACGAGCTCGGCGGTGCGGGAGGTGCTGGGGTCGCCTTCGGCGGCCTTGAGCTGGAGCTCCGTGAAGAGCTCTTCGAAGCTCTTGAGGGGTTTGTTCGCCATGATGTCCTTAGGGTACGGGCTCACCCGGGTGCGCCAGTGCCTGGGTTCACTCCTTGGACTAGCGCCAGGGTTCGCTGACGGTCCGCAGGGTCATGGCGGTGGAGACGGCGGCGGTGACCGCTTCGTGCCCCTTGTCCTCGTTCGAGCCCTCGAGTCCGGCGCGGTCCAGCGCCTGCTCGTCGTTGTCGCAGGTCAGCACACCGAAGCCGACGGGGACTCCGGTGTCGATCGACACCTGTACCAGGCCCTGGGTGACGCCCTGGCAGACGTAGTCGAAGTGCGGGGTGCCGCCGCGGATGACCACTCCGAGGGCGACGATGGCATCGTAACCGCGACCGGCGAGGACCTTCGCCACGACGGGGAGCTCGAAGCTGCCCGGGACGCGCAGCAGGGTCGGCTCGTCGATGCCGAGCTCGTGCAGGGCCCGCAGGGCGCCGTCGACCAGTCCGTCCATGACCTTCTCGTGCCACTGGGCCGCGATCACGGCGACTCGGAGGTCTCCGCAGTTCTTCACGCTCAGTTCGGGTGCGCCCTTGCCGCTCACAGCTCTGCTCCTCGGTGGTTCGTGGGTGTGGTGTGTGGTGGTGTGGTGGATCTACGGGTCGTGCGTCGTGCGTTCTTACTGGTTGCCGCAGGTGGACACCGGCACGGCCGCGTCCAGCCAGGGCAGGTCGTGGCCCATCCGGTCCCGCTTGGTGCGCAGGTACCGCAGATTGTGCTCGCCCGCCTCCACCGGCATCGACTCCCGGCCGGAGACCGTGATGCCGTGCTCGACGAGGGCGGCGGACTTGTCGGGGTTGTTGGTCAGCAGCCGGACGCTGCGCGCGCCCAGGTCGGCGAGGATCTGCGCGCCGGCCGCGTAGTCGCGGGCGTCGGCGGGCAGGCCCAGCTCCAGGTTGGCGTCGAGGGTGTCGCGGCCGCGCTCCTGGAGTTCGTACGCGCGCAGCTTGGACAGCAGTCCGATGCCGCGGCCCTCGTGGCCGCGCAGGTAGACGACGATCCCGCGGCCCTCGGCCTGGATCCGCTCCATGGAGGCGTGCAGCTGGGGGCCGCAGTCGCAGCGCTGGGAGGAGAAGATGTCGCCGGTCAGGCACTCGGAGTGCATGCGGACCAGGACGTCTTCGCCGTCGCCGATCTCGCCGTGGACGAGGGCGACGTGCTCGACCCCGTCGACGGTGGAGCGGTAGCCGTACGCGGTGAAGTCCCCGAACGAGGTCGGCAGGCTGACCTCGGCCTCGCGGCGCACGGTCGGCTCGGCGGAGCTGCGGTAGGCGATCAGGTCCTCGATGGAGATGATCGTCAGGCCGTGCTTGCGGGCGAAGGGGATCAGCTCGGGCAGGCGCAGCATGACGCCGTCCTCGCCGGCGATCTCCACGATGGCGCCGGCCGGGCGCAGGCCCGCGAGGCGGGCGAGGTCGACGGCGGCCTCGGTGTGGCCGTTGCGGACCAGGACGCCGCCGGGCTTGGCGCGCAGCGGGAAGATGTGGCCGGGGCGGACGAAGTCGCCGGGGCCGGAGACGCCGTCGGCGAGCAGCCGCAGGGTGGTGGCGCGGTCGGCGGCCGAGATGCCGGTGGTGACGCCGTGGGCGGCGCTCGCGTCGACGGAGACGGTGAAGGCGGTCTTCATCGACTCGGTGTTGTTCTGGACCATCTGCGGGAGTTCGAGGCGCTCCAGCTCGTCGCCCTCCATGGGGGCGCAGATCAGGCCGCGGCACTCGCTCATCATGAAGGCGATGATCTCGGGGGTGGCCTTCTCGGCGGCGATGACGAGGTCGCCCTCGTTCTCGCGGTCCTCGTCGTCGACGACGACGACGGGCCGGCCCGCCGCGATGTCGCGGATGGCCTGCTCGACGGGGTCGAGGCGGAAGGTCTCTTCGACCTCGATGTCGGGCACGGGCTTGAGGCTGGTCATGCCGTTGCTCCTTCCAGGGCCGGGGCGGGGGTGGTGCGAGAGCGGAGCCACCAGTCGCGCATGCCCCACAGGACGAGCGCGCCGTAGATGACGTAGACGAAGCCGGAGAACGCGTAGCCGTTGGCGAAGTTCAGGGGCACGCCGACCAGGTCGACGAGGAGCCAGGCGAACCAGAACTCGACCATGCCGCGCGACTGGGCGTACATGGCGACGATCGTGCCGACGAAGATGTACGCGTCGGGCCAGGGGTCCCAGGACAGCGCCGGGTAGGCGGTGAAGAGCAGGGCGACCGCGACGGTTCCGAGGGCGGCGGCGCCCACGAGGACGCCGCGCTCGCGCCAGGTGGCGAAGCGGACGGCGATCGTTCCGTCCTGGGCCTGCTGCCGGCCCCGGCTCCACTGCGCCCAGCCCCAGGCGGCCACGAGCATGACCACGACCTGCTTGCCGGCGCTGCCGGACAGGTGGCCGGCCGCGAAGGCCACGAAGAGGATGATGCCCGAAAGGAACTGGGCGGGCCAGGTCCATATGGAGCGCCGCCAGCCGAGGGCGAGGGCGATCAGACCGATCGTGTTGCCGATCATGTCGGACCACTTGATGTGCTGGTCGAAGGCGGTGAACGCCTCGGAGTTCAGCCAGGTCAGGGCGCTCACTCGGCTGCCTTCCGGTCCGCGCCGATCAGCCGCTCGACGTACTTCGCCAGGACGTCGACCTCCAGGTTGACCGGGTCGCCGGGCTGCTTGATGCCGAGCGTGGTCAGCCCGAGGGTGGTGGGGATGAGGCTGATGGTGAACCAGTCGGCGGCGGCCTCGACCACGGTGAGGCTGACGCCGTCGACCGTGATGGAGCCCTTCTCGACCACGTAGCGCGAGAGGTTCGCCGGGAGGGCGACCTTGACGATCTCCCAGTGCTCCGAGGGGGTCCGGGAGAGGATCTCGCCGGTCCCGTCCACGTGCCCCTGGACCAAGTGGCCGCCGAGCCGTCCGCCGAGTGCCATCGGGCGCTCCAGGTTGACCCGGGAGCCCTTGGTCAGGGCGCCGAGGCTGGAGCGGTCGAGGGTCTCCTGCATGACGTCGGCGGTGAACTCTCCGTCGCCGGTCTCCACGACCGTCAGGCAGACGCCATTGACGGCGATGGAGTCGCCGTGCTTGGCGTCCTCGGTGACGACGGGGCCGCGCAGGCGGAAGCGGGAGGCTTCCTCGAGCTCCTCGACGGCGACGACTTCGCCCAGTTCTTCGACGATTCCGGTGAACACTTCAGTGCTCCTTGAGGGCAGTGGGGGCGGACGGGGCTGCCGTGGGGACGGCGGTGACGCGGATGTCCGTGCCGATGCGGACGGTTTCGGTGATCCGGAGCCGGAGCGCGTCGGCGATGGTGCCGATTCCGGCGTCGGCGAGGGCCGCGGGGCCCGCGCCGAGGAGGACCGGGGCGAGGTAGCCGACGACCTTGTCGACGGCCCCGGCGGCGACGAAGGCGCCGGCCAGGGTCGGGCCGCCTTCGAGGAGGACGGAGCGGATGCCGCGCCCGTACAGCTCGCGGAGCAGGGCGTCGACGGAGATCCCGTACTTGTCGTACGGGAGCCGGGCCAGCTCCGCTCCGGCGAGGTGGCGGGTGTCGGCGTCCTCGGCCACGACGACGAGGGTCGGGGCCGCCTCGTCCAGGACGCGGGCGGTGGGTCGGATGGTGGCGTGGGTGTCCAGGACGACGCGCAGGGGCTGGGTCGCGCCCTCGATTCCCCGGACCGCGAGGTGCGGGTCGTCGGCGCGCAGGGTGCCGGAGCCGACGACCACGGCGTCGGCCTCGGCGCGCAGCCGGTGGACGTCGGCACGGGACTCGGGGGAGCTGATCCAGCGGCTGGTGCCGTCGGCGGCGGCGATGCGGCCGTCGAGGGTGGCGGCGTACTTCCACAGGATGTAGGGGCGGCCCAGGCGTACGGAGGTCAGCCAGGCGGCGTTGCCCGCCTCGGCCTCCTCCGCGAGCAGCCCGGACTCCGTGGTCACCCCTGCGGCGCGCAGGGTGGCGCCGCCGCCGCCGGCCTGCGGGGTCGGGTCGGAGACGGCGTGGACCACGTGGGTGATCCCGGCCGCGATGAGGGCCTGCGCGCAGGGTCCCGTACGGCCGGTGTGGTTGCAGGGTTCGAGGGTGACGTAGGCGGTGCCGCCGCGGGCGGCCTCGCCTGCCGCGCGCAGGGCGTGGACCTCGGCGTGCGGGCCGCCGGCCCGCTCGTGCCAACCTTCGCCCACGATCGTGCCCGCGGCGTCGGTGATGACGCAGCCGACGACGGGGTTGGGGCTGGTGGAGCCGAGTCCTCGCGCCGCGAGCTCGATCGCTCGGCGCATGGCACGGGTGCCCGTGTCGGGTGCTTCGTGCGCGGCGTGTGTCGCCACCGGGTCCTCCTGCCACGTCGGGCACGGACTCCGGGGCCTGTCGGGATACGACAGATGAAGCGGTACAGCTCACAGGGGGACGCCGAGGCCGGAAAAACGGTTCGATGGGACACATCCGCAGGGATGTGCCGACGAACCGCCGACGGCGGCGTACCGGTGACTGGCCCGCCGCGCACTGCCTCCCATCCGGACTTTAACCGTCGGTCCAGGAATCTCACCTGGTCAACCGGCCGCTGGCTGCGGACGGGTCGCGGACTATAACCGCCGGTTCGGAATTACACCGACCCCGGAGTGCGCTGCTTACTGGTACTGCAGCCAGTCTGCCACGGGTGATCGGGGGCCATGCGAGTGATGGGGTGTGGCCTGGGTCACAGAGGGTGGTGCGGGGGTTACTCCGTCAGGTAAGCGCGGGTTGGTCCAGACCTATTGACGGTTTGGTCTAGTCCTCTTAACGTTCCCCTCAACTTCACCCGGGAACAGCCCGTCAGATGTGCGCACGTCACGGGCCAACAAGCGTTACCCGCATGCCTGTTGTGTCCTGCCATCCTCCCCTCCCCAGGAGGCACAATGCTGTCCCCCACACGTACGAGAGCGATGCTCCTGGCATCCGGCGCCGCAATCGCCGGACTGCTGGTGGCCGGGCTTTCGACGGGCGTCTCACACGCCGCCGACAACGAAAGCTGTCGCCCCGACGGGCTGTACAAGACGGCCGGCGTCGACGTCCCCTACTGCTCGGTCTACGACTCCGAAGGCCGAGAGAAGATGGGCGCCGACCACCAGCGCCGCGTCATCGGATACTTCACCGGCTGGCGCACCGGCAAGGACGGCACCCCCGCCTACCTCGCCAACAACATCCCGTGGTCCAAGGTCACGCACCTGAACTACGCCTTCGCCCACGTCGGCGGCGACAACAAGATCTCGGTCGGCGCGGACAACGCGAACAACGCCGCCACCGGCATGACCTGGCCGGGGGTCGCGGGCGCCGAGATGGACCCGGCCCTCCCGTACAAGGGCCACTTCAACCAGCTGACGAAGTTCAAGAAGCAGTACCCGAACGTCAAGACGCTGATCTCGGTCGGCGGCTGGGCCGAGACCGGCGGCTACTTCGGTGACGACGGCAACCGGGTCGCCTCCGGCGGCTTCTACTCGATGGCCACCAACGCCGACGGCTCGGTCAACCAGGCCGGCATCGACACCTTCGCGGACTCTTCCGTCGAGTTCATCCGCAAGTACGGGTTCAACGGCGTCGACATCGACTACGAGTACCCGACCACGATGAAGGACGCCGGCAACCCGCTGGACTGGCAGCTGTCCAACGCCCGCCGTGCGGGCCTGGTCCAGGGCTACGCGGCCCTGATGAAGTCGCTGCGCGAGAAGCTCGACCGCGCGGGCGCCGCCGACGGCAAGCACTACCTGCTCTCCGTCGCCGCCCCCTCCTCCGGCTACCTGCTGCGGGGCATGGAGACGTTCCAGATGCAGAAGTACCTGGACTACGTCAACATCATGTCCTACGACCTGCACGGCGCCTGGAACGAGTACGTCGGCCCGAACGCCTCGCTGTTCGACGACGGCAAGGACGGCGAACTGGCCGCCGCGAGCGTCTACTCCACCTCCCAGTACGGCGGGATCGGCTACCTCAACACCGACTGGGCCTACCACTACTTCCGCGGCTCGATGCCCGGCGGCCGCATCAACATCGGTCTGCCGTACTACACCCGCGGCTTCAAGAACGTGCAGGGCGGCACCGACGGCCTGTGGGGCAAGGCCCCCGCGACAACCTGCCCGGCCGGCGCGGGTCTGACCAAGTGCGGTGACGGCGCGGTCGGCATCGACAACCTGTGGCACGACAAGGACACCAACGGGGTCGAGTCCCCGGCGGGCTCCAACCCGATGTGGCACGCCAAGAACCTGGAGAAGGGCGTCGTCGGCGACTACGTCACCAAGTACGGCTTCCCGGCGAACACCACGCTGACCGGCACCTACGCCCGCAAGTACGACTCCACGCTGGTGGCGCCGTGGCTGTGGAACGCGCAGAAGAAGGTCTTCCTCTCGACGGAGGACGAGCAGTCGGTGGCCGCCAAGGCCGACTACGTGGTGAACAAGGGCATCGGCGGCACGATGGTCTGGGAACTCGCGGGCGACTACTCGTACAACGCCGCCAAGGGCCAGTACGAGATGGGCGACACGCTCACCGACACGATGTACCAGAAGTTCAAGGCGGCCTCCCCGTACGGGGCGAAGAAGGCGGGCGCCACCCTGCCCACCCAGGCCGTGGACATCAAGACGGAGTTCACCGAGTTCAAGCTGGGCGACTCCAACTACCCGCTCACCCCGAAGCTCAAGATCACCAACAACACGAACGCGACGCTGCCCGGTGGCACCGAGTTCCGGTTCGACTACGGCACCTCGGCCCCGAACAACGCCTCGGACCAGTCCGGCTTCGGTACGACGGTGATCAGCAGCGGCCACACCGGCAACAACATCGGCGGCCTCAAGGGCGACTTCCAGCGGGTCTCCCTGAAGCTCCCGGCCTGGCAGACGCTGGCCCCGGGCGCCTCGGTCGACCTGGCGTTCAACTACTACCTGCCGGTGTCCACCCCCTCCAACTGGACGGTGACCATCTCGGGCACCACCTACGCCCTCGCCGGGGACCTGGCGCGCGGTACGACGGTGGTTCAGCCGGGCGGCACCCAGCCCCCGACCACGCCGCCCACCACCACTCCCCCGACCACGACGCCGCCCACCACGACGCCTCCGACGGGCGGTACGTGCACCGGCCCGGCGTACGTCGCGGGCACCGTCTACAACAGCGGCAACGTCGTCTCGCACAAGGGCCACAACTGGAAGGCCCAGTGGTGGACGCAGAACGAAGAGCCCGGCACCACGGGTGAATGGGGCGTCTGGAAGGACCAGGGCGCCTGCTGACACACGAGGCGGAGCAGTAGGTACGTGAGGACCCGGTGGCCCGGCGGCCACCGGGTCCTCGCTCGTTAGGGCGTGTCTTTCGGATCAGGCCGGATCAGCCCGCGGTGTCCGGTGCCGTGCATCGCAAGGCGGAGGAGGGAGTCGACGCGGAGCGTCGGCGACCGACGACAACGCGGCGAGGCGCGGTGCCGGGCGCCGCGGGCCCGGCCTGATCCGAAAGACACGCCCTAGGCTGGTCGGGTGACCACACATGTCGCCGCGCCGGCCGCGGACTTCGAGGAACACCGGTCCCGGATGTTCGGCATCGCCTACCGCATGCTCGGCTCCGCCACCGAGGCCGAGGACGTCGTGCAGGACGCGTACCTGCGCTGGACCTCGGGGGACCGGGGGAACGTCGAGCACCCGGGGGCCTGGCTCGCCAAGGTCGTCACGAACCTGTGCCTCAACACCCTCACCTCGGCGCGCGCCCGACGCGAGGAGTACCCGGGTCCCTGGCTCCCGGAGCCGGTCCTCACCGGAGGCGGGGCGCTCGGTCCCCTGGAGTCGGCGGAGCAGCGGGAGAGCGTGTCCATGGCCCTGCTCGTGCTGCTGGAGCAGCTGACGCCGGTGGAGCGGGCGGTGTACGTACTGCGCGAGGCCTTCGCCTACGCCCACCGGGAGATCGCCGAGCTCCTGGACCTCTCCGAGGCCAACTGCCGCCAGCTCTACCGCCGTGCGGCGGCCCGCGTCGCCGCCCCGAAACCGCGCTTCGAGCCGGCCCCCGAGCAGTGGCAGAGCCTGGTGGAGACCTTCCTGGAGGCCGCGCGCAACGGGGACGTGGCCCGGCTGGAGACCATGCTGACCGCGGACGCGAAGTACGTCGGGGACGGCGGCGGAGTGGTGGGCGCGGCGCTGCGGCCGATCCTGGGCCGCGACAAGGTGGCCCGCTTCGCGGTGGGCGTCCTGCGAAAGTTCGTGGGAGACCTCGAGATCACCGTCACCGAGGTCAACGGATCGCCCGCGCTGCTGTTCGGCGAGGTGGCGGTCTTCCAGGTGGAATTCGAGAACGGGCTGGTCAGCGCCATGCGCACGGTCATCAACCCGGAGAAGCTCGAATTCCTTCACCGCCAGCTGTCACATTCCTGACGGCTGTCCGGTCCCAGCTGCTGAACGGGAAGACTTCAGCGAAGGGACACCCCCATGAGCACCATCCTCGTCACCGGAGGCACCGGAACCCTCGGCAGGCTGGTCGTCACCCGACTCCGGGACGCGGACCACGAGGTCCGCGTCCTCAGCCGGCACTCGGCCGATCACCCGGTCGACCTGCGCGACGGCAGCGGCCTGGACCCGGCGATGGCGGGCGTGGACGTCGTCGTGCACTGCGCGAGCGACCCGCGCGCCGCGGGCAAGGGCGACGAGGTGGCCGCCGGGCACCTGATCGAGGCGGCCCGGCGGGCGGGTACCGTCCGCAACCTCGTCTACATCTCGATCGTCGGCGTGGACGCGGTCCCCCTGGGCTACTACAAGGCGAAGCTGAAGGTCGAGCGGATGCTGGAGGAGTCGGGGCTGGGCGTGACGATCCTGCGCACGACCCAGTTCCACGACCTGGTGGCGCAGGTGGTGGACATGGCGGCGAAGCTGCCGGTCGTCCCGATGCCGAGCGGGGTACGGCTGCAGCCGATCGCGGTGGAGGAGGTCGCGGACCGCCTGGTGGAACTGGCCGTCCCGACCCCCGCGGGCCGGGTCCCGGACATGGGCGGCCCCGAGATCCGGACCCTGCCGGAACTCGCCCGCACCTACCTGAAGGCGACGGGCCGCAGCCGCCGGGTACTTCCCGTCCCCCTGGCGGGCAAGGCGTACGCGGGCTTCCGCCGCGGCGGCCACCTGACGCCGTCCCACGCGGCTGGACGGGGCACGTTCGAGGAGTACGCGGCGGGGCGGGGGCGTTGAGGGCCGGGCGTTGAGGGCGGGCGCCAAGGGCCGGGTTTCAAGGGCGGGGCGTAGAGGCGAGGTTCGCGCCGGGCGGGGAAGAAGAGCCGGTACAGGCGCGTCCGTCGTCTTTGGGAGCGGTGATCGGACCGGATCCGCCGGTCACCGACCCCGCCGAGAGGTGAAGTCGGCCGCCCTACCCCCCGAACAGCGCCTCCTGCGCCGCCTCGCGGGCTGCCTCCCGGGCTCCCGCCAGGATCGCCGAGCCGCCGAGGGAGGTGGCGCGGACGGCCGTGGGGACCGGGGTCAGCGTCGCCAGGCGGTGGGCCACCCGGGCCGCCAGGGCGGGGCCGCCCGCCCGGCCCAGTTCGCCGGCCAGGACCACGCATCCCGGGTCCAGGACCGCGGCCACCGCGGCCGCGCCCAGCGCCAGGCGTTCGGCGAAGGCTTCGAGGAAGGCTTCCCCCGCGGCTCCCGCCACGGCTTCCTCCACCGGGCCCGCGAAGCCGTGTTCGGCTGCCAGAGCCGTTACGGCCTCCCGGCCCACCAGGGCATGGAAGCCGCCCCCGCAGTCGGTGGCCGAGGGCAGGCCGTCGGTACCGGGGACCGGGAGGAAGCCGATCTCGCCGGCCCCGCCGGAGGTACCCCGGCGCAGCCGGCCGTCCAGGACCACCGCCGCGCCCACCCCCGCGCCGAGCCACAGCAGCACGAAGGAGTCGAGGTCGCGCGCCACGCCCAGGCGTTGCTCGGCGAGGGCGGCCAGGTTGGTCTCGTTCTCGACGATGACCACCGCGGGCAGGCTCCGCTGGAGGGCCGTCACGAGTTCCCGGTGCCAGGCCGGCAGGCCGGTGGTGTCGCGGAGTTCGCCGGTGTCCGGGGCGACCAGGCCCGGGGCGCCGATGACGACGGTGTGCAGCGGGTCGGCGCCTGCCTCGCGGACGGTGCGCAGCAGGGCCGCCACCGCGTCCTCGGGGGCGCCGACGGGCAGGGCGGCCTCGGCCATCGGGTGTCCGAGCAGGTCGGTGACCACGGCGGTCACGCTGTCCATCCGTACGTCCAGGGCCGCCAGATGGGCGCGGCGGGCGACGATGCCGTACAGCTTGGCGTTGGGGCCGCGCCGCTGCTCGCCGGACTCCCCGACGACCTCGATCAGCCCGGCCTCGGTGAGCCGGTCGACGAGGTCGGCGACCGAGGGGCGGGAGAGGCCGGTCATGGTCTTGAGCTGGGTGGCCGTCAGGGGCCCGGCCTCCTGGAGGAGTTGGAGGGCCAGGCGGTCGTTGATGGCGCGGGCCGTGCTCGATGAGGCCGGGGCGGGGGCGGGGACAGGGATCACGGAGCCATCTTAGGGAGTCTCGTGCGTTAACTATCAGGCAGGGTCCCTGATAGTTTATCTCCCATGACCGGGGAAACCGACCTCAGCCCGGCGCGCCTGCGCCATGCCCGCTTCGCGATCGCCGCCGTCTTCTGCGCCCACGGCGCCGTCACCGGCTCCTTCGCCACCCGCATCCCCTGGATCCAGGAGCACGCGCAGCTCAGCGCCGGCAGCCTGGGGCTCGCCCTGGCCTTCCCCGCCGTCGGCGCGGCTCTCACGATGCCGCTGGCCGGGCGGATCAACCACCGGTTCGGCGCCCGTACCGCGCTGCGGGCGCTGCTGGCGATGTGGACCCTGTCCCTCGTCCTCCCGAGCCTCGCCCCGAACCTGCCCACCCTCTGCTTCGCGCTCTTCGTCTACGGAGCCACCGCCGGCATGTCGGACGTGGCGATGAACGCGCTGGGCGTGGAGACCGAGAACCGGCTGCGCCGCTCGATCATGTCCTCGCTGCACGGCATGTGGAGCGTGGGCGCCCTGCTCGGCTCGGCCGCGGGCACGGTCGCCGCGCACACCGGCTCCGACGCCCGGCTGCACCACCTGATCGCCGCGCTCGCCCTCACCGCGGCCGGGCTGGTCGCCGTACGGGGGGTGCTGGACCTGAGGAGCGAGCCGCACGACGAGGCCCCGGCCCATTTCGCACGGCCCCCGAAGTCCGCGCTGCTCATCGGCGCCATCGGCTTCTGCGCGGTGTTCGCGGAGGGGGCGAGTCTGGACTGGTCGGCGGTGTACCTGCGGGACGTCCTGGACACGGACGCCGGCCTCGCGGCCGCCTCCACCACGGCCTTCGCGCTCACCATGGCCGTCGCCCGGCTCGTCGGGGACCGGGTGGTCGACCGGTTCGGCCCGGTGCGCACGGTCCGGGCGAGTGGCGTGGTGGCCACAGCGGGCGGGCTGCTCGTGGTCTCGGTCCACCATCCCGCGGCGGCCCTGGCCGGCTTCGGGATGCTCGGGCTCGGCATCGCGGTGGTGGTCCCGTTGGCCTTCGCGGCGGCCGCGCGCAGCGGGCCCGCCCCGGCTCAGGCCATCGCCGGCGTCGCGACGATCACGTACACCTCCGGGCTGATCGCACCGTCGGCGATCGGCGCGGTGGCCGACGCGACCTCGCTGGTGTGGTCCTTCGGGCTGGTCACCCTGCTGGCCTTCGCGTTGATCGCCGGGGCCGCGGTACTGCGCCAGGGGCCGCCGGTGGGGCAACCTGAGGCCACACCTGCCGAGAAGGCCGCCCGGCCCCATCGGGACGAACCCGCCGGTATTCAGCCGTAACACATCGACCGGCCGCAGCGGCACCCTTCGCGCTGCGGCCTCGATGTGTGATCGGCCGGAGCCGTGACGTTCCGGAGCTGTGATCCTCCGGAGAAGTGGAGTGGAACATGGGCCTCGGCGTGCGCTGGACCCTGCACGGTGACGGGCGGACCCCCGCCCCCGGCGCGGTGGTCCGGCCGGACGAGCGGCTGTCGTGGCCGCGGACCGCCGGGCTGGGCGCCCAGCACGTCGTGGCGATGTTCGGCGCCAGTTTCGTCGCCCCGGTGTTGATGGGCTTGGATCCGAACCTGGCCATCATGATGTCCGGCATCGCGACGGTGATCTTCCTCCTCGCGACCCGCGGCCGGATCCCCTCCTACCTGGGCTGCTCGCTCTCGTTCGTGGGCGTCGCCGCGGCGATCCGGGCGGGGGGTGGGGACAGCGCGGTGGTCACCGGCGCCGTCTTCGTCGTCGGCGCCGCGCTGCTTCTGGCCGGTCTGGCCGTCCAGCGCTTCGGCGCCCGCATCATCCACGCGGCGATGCCGCCGGTGGTGACGGGCGCCGTCGTGATGCTGATCGGCTTCAACCTGGCGCCGGTGACGGCCTCGACGTACTGGCCGCAGGACCAGTGGACGGCGCTGCTGACCATGCTGTTCACCGGGCTGGCCGTGGTCTGCCTGCGCGGCTTCTGGTCGCGGATCGCGATCTTCCTCGGACTGCTCTTCGGGTACGGGATCTCCTGGGTCTTCGACCGGATCTTCGGCAGGATCCACTCCACGCTGGGCGGGCCCGAGGCCGTGGAGCACTGGCGCCTGGACCTCTCCGGGGTCGCCAAGGCCGACTGGATCGGGCTGCCGTCCTTCCACGCGCCGGCTTTCGAGTGGTCGGCGATCCTGATCGCGCTGCCCGTGGTGATCGCGCTGATCGCCGAGAACGCCGGGCACATCAAGGCCGTCGGCGAGATGACCGGCGACCCGCTCGACGACAAGCTCGGCACCGCCATCGCCGCCGACGGCGCGGCGTCGATGCTGTCCACCGCGGTCGGCGGCCCGCCGAACACCACGTACTCCGAGAACATCGGCGTCATGGCGGCCACCCGGGTCTACTCCACGGCGGCGTACTGGGCGGCGGCCGGCTTCGCGCTGCTCTTCGGGCTCTGCCCCAAGTTCGGGGCCGTCGTCGCCGCGATCCCCGGCGGGGTGCTGGGCGGCATCACCGTCATCCTGTACGGCATGATCGGCCTGCTCGGCGCGCAGATCTGGATCAACGGCCGGGTGGACCTGCGCAATCCGCTGAACCTGGTGCCGGCCGCCGCGGGCATCATCATCGGCGTCGGCGGGGTCAAGCTGCAGATCACCGACAGCTTCGAGCTCGGCGGGATCGCGTTGGGCACGGTCGTGGTGATCACGGGCTACCACGCGCTGCGGTACTTCGCCCCCGCGCACCTCAAGGGCCAGGAGCCCCTGCTCGACTCGGGCACGTCCGCGTACGACGAGGACACGGCCCGGGAGGACAAGCGGGGTTGACGCGGCTTCGCCCGAACCGGGGAAGCGTACGGCCAAGTTCCCCGGATCCGGGGCGCCGACTGCCACGCTGCCTCCCATGGAAGCGGTGCTGGCGCGGATGCGTGCCCTGGACGAGCGGCTCCCCGCGCAGGACGGTGTCGCCGTCTTCAACCGGGTGTACCTGACGGTGACGGAGACCCTGTACGAGCGGATCTCCCACGGCGGTTTCCCCGCGCCGCGGAGGGCGGCCGCGCTGAGCGCGCGCTTCGCGGAGCGGTACCTGGCGGCGGTGGAGGCCGACCGGCCGCCCGCCTGCTGGCGGCCGCTGCTCCAGTACCGCCGCCACCCGGGGGTGCGTCCGCTGCAACACGCGCTGGCCGGCATCAACGCGCACATCGGCCACGACCTGGCGCTGGCGGTGGTGGCGACCTGCCACGCCCTGGACTGCGAACCGCGGGCGCTGGAGGCGGACTTCGACCGGGTCGGCGACACCCTGGTCGCCCTGGAGGAGCACATCCGCGAGGACCTGATGCCGGGTCCGGACCTGCTGGAGATCGCCGACCCGTTGACCCACTTACTCGGCTCGTGGAGCCTGGACCGCGCCCGCTCGGGCGCCTGGGCGGCCGCCCGCCTGCTGTGGACCCTGCGCCGCTCCCCCGACCTGGCGGAGGAGTTCCGCGAGTCCCTCGACGCGGGCGTGGGGCTGGTCGGCCGCTGCCTGCTGACTCCGTCGGCCCTTAAACCCCCTGCTGCCTGGGACTTCGTCCCTCTAGCCTGAGGCGGTGACCAGCTTCGCGACGCACCGCCGACGGGTGCACGACACCGGGATCCCGCCGTACCGGCGGCTGTCCGCGCTGCGCACCTGCCTGACGGAGTTCTGTCCGTACGGCTTCCGCGCCACTTACCACCACCTGTGCCGCAGTGCGGGGATCCCGCGCGACCTGGACGAGGATCCCGAGTCGCTGGTGCGGGCGGTGGAAGAGCTGCACGAGGCACGGCAGGTGTGGCTGGACGCCCTCGCGACGTGGCAGGTGGGGCGGCGGGCGCAGAAGCGGGCGGGCGTGCGCAGGCCTGACCCGCCGCAGCCGTCGGACTGGCTGTACTGGCCGGACCCGGAGTTCCACCCCGAGGGCCGGCTCGTCGACGTGATGCCCAGGGTGATGCGGGGTCGGCCGGACGTCGAGGGCCACCAAGGCCGTGACGGCGCCTGTCCCGTGTGCGAGGCCGACCGGGGCACCGTGGAGTGGGACCGCGACGGGTACGGGATCCGCACCCTGTGCGCGGGGTGCGGCCTCGGGCTCGGCCGCAGGCCTCCGGAGCCGGCGGACGTGCAGCAGCGGATCGAGGTGCGCGGTGCCTCCCACCGGCGTTGGCAGCTGATCTGGGCCCGGTCCCTGGAGGCATGAGAACGGGCCGCCCGGGCATTCGTACGCGGGGGCGGCCCGTGGTCACGGAGCCGGAGGGGCCGGGTGGGCGTACCTCCCGGCGGTAGCCGGGGGAGGGTCAGTCCTCCGGGAGTTCGACCGGGGCGATCTCGTCGTAGACGTCGCCCGGGCCCGGGTTGGTGGCGTCCGTGGAGCCGCCGAGGTGGTGCATGACGCCCCAGACGGCGTTGAGGGCGGTCTGGACCGCGCCCTCGGCCCAGCCGGCCGTCCAGGAGATGTCGTCGCCCGCGAGGAAGATGCCGCGCTTGTCCTCGGGGAGGCGGTCCTGCATGAAGTGGGTGAACAGGCGCCGCTGGTAGCGGTAGTGGCCCGGCAGGTTGGCCTTGAACGCGCCCATGAAGTAGGGCTCGTTCTCCCAGGACACGGTCACCGGGTTGCCGATGATGTGGCGGCGGATGTCGACCTTGGGGTAGATCTCGCCGAGGGACTTCAGCATGACCTCCATCCGCTCGTTCGCGGACAGCGGCAGCCACTTCAGGCTGTCGTCGCACCACGTGTACGAGAGGCAGATGACGGCGGGCTTGTCCGGGCCGTTGTCCAGCAGGTACGTGCCGCGGGTCATCCGGTCGGTCAGCGTCATCGACATGACGTCGCGACCCGTCTCCTCGTCCTTGTCGAGCCAGAACGGCCGGTCGACGGGGATGAAGAGCTTGCTGGACTCCATGTAGTGGGTGCGCTCGATCGCCGTCCAGTGGTCGATCGGGAAGAGCGTGTCGTCGCACGCGATCTTCGACAGGAGCATCCAGGACTGGGCGGTGAAGATCGCGGCGCGGTACGTACGGATGTCGCCCGACGCGTCGGTGACCGTGATGCGGTTGCCGGCCGTGCGGTGCAGGCGGGTCACCGCCGGGCGCGGGGTGCCCTCGTGCAGGGTGGACAGGGAGGTGCCCTGGGCCCAGTGGACGATCTTCTCGGGCTCGCGCTCCCACAGGCGCAGCGGGAGCTGCTGCGAGCCGCCCACGATGCCGCGGTGGTGGTCGTCCGCCTCGGTGTAGACGACGCGGAGGATCTCCAGGATGGAGTTCGGGAAGTCGGTGTCCCAGCCGCCCGTGCCGAAGCCGACCTGGCCGAAGATCTCGCGCTTGCGGAAGGACTGGAAGGCCTCCGACTTGCAGAGGAACCCGTAGAAGGTCTCGTCGTCGAGCTTCTCGACGAGCTTCGCCCAGATCTCGCGGATGCGCGGGACGTCCCGCTCGCGCATCGCGGTGTTCATGTCGGAGAAGTCGGCGCCCTCGTCGAGGCAGGCGTTCCACGCGTCGGCGACGTCGCGGTAGACCTGCGGGAGGTCGGCGATGGTCTCGGCGTAGTGCGTCTCGCCCTTGAGGTCCACGACCGTCGAGGGGGTGGCCTCGGCCAGCGGGTTCGGGAAGGGCTGGGTGGTCAGGCCCACGAGGTCGATGTAGTGCTGGAGGGCCGTGGAGGACGGCGGGAAGCGCATGGCGCCCATCTCCGCGGTCAGTTCCTCCGTGCCGGCGCCCTCGAAGCCGACGGTGCGCAGCCGGCCGCCGATCTGGTCGGCCTCGTAGACGACGGGCTTGAGGCCCATCTTCATCAGCTCGTAGGCGGAGATGATGCCGGAGAGTCCACCACCGATGACGGCGACCTCGGTGCCGTGCTCCGTCGCCGGTATCTGGCCCAGGCCCGCCGGGTGGGCCAGGAAGTCGTCGTACGCGTACGGGAAGTCCGGGCCGAACATGGTGATCGGCAGCTGTCCGTCGCTGTGCGGGACGGCGGTGGTGGGCACCGTGGACGTCATGGGGTACGACTCCTTGCGGGGGTGGGGCAGGGGGGAGGGCGGCGGGGAGGGCGGCGCGGGCGGGGCTCAGACGAGGGAGGCGTAGAGCCCGGGGCGGCGGTCGCGCAGGTACGGGTTGGTCTCGCGGGAGGCGTTCAGCAGCTCGGGGTCGGCCTCGCCGAAGACCAGCTCCTCGCCGCGCCCGGCGCGGGTGCGGGTGACCCCGTCGGGGCTCGCCAGGCAGCTGAGTCCGACGAACTCGAACTCGCCTTCCGGGCCGGTGCGGTTGACGTACGCGATGTACATCTGGTTCTCGAAGGCCCGTACGGGGACGAGCTGTTCGGCGACGAACTGGAACGGGTGCATCTGCGCGGTCGGCACCAGGAGGAGGTCGGTACCGGCGAGCGCGTGCGCCCGGACGTTCTCGGGGAACTCCACGTCGTAGCAGATCATGATGCCGATGCGGAGGCCGCCGAGGTCGGCCTGGACGACGGGGGTGTCACCGGGGGTGAAGGCTTCCTGCTCGAAGCAGCCGAAGAGGTGGGTCTTGCGGTAGTTCGCGAGCGGGGCGCCGTCGGGGCCGATGAGCTGCGCCGCGTTGTAGACGGCCTCGCCCGAGCGCTCGGGGTAGCCGTACAGGACGGCGATCCCGTGGCGGCGGGCGATGCCGCCGATGGCGTGGGCGGATTCGCCGTCGGCCGGTTCGGCCCGGTCGGCGATGTCCTGGGGGTCCAGGGCGTAGCCGGTGAGGAACATCTCCGAGGTCACGAGGAGCCCGGCCCCGCTCTGTGCGGCGCGCGCCGCGGCCTCGTCGAGCGCCTTGAGGTTCTCGGCGGTGTCGCCGAGCCGTCCGGAGCTCTGGAGGAGGGCGGTGCGCAGCGGGGCCATGGCTAACCTCTGTGGCAGGAGGGGTGGGGGTCGTAAAACGGTACGTTCGGACGTTCGACCCGGACAAGCCATGACCGTTGCGCTCCGCGCATCGATTCGTTGCGTGTTCCACCACTGGAGCGGCGATTCGTTGCGCGGAGACCGCGCCCGGGGTGGGACGGGGTGCCCGCGGGCCCGCGAGGCCCCGGGCCCGCGGGGGCCCTCAGAATGCGGTGCGGAAGGCCTGCGGCGGGGCCAGCAGCCGGAGGTCGTCGAGGATGTCGGGGGCGTGGTCGGAGACCACCCGGCCGCTCCAGGTGTCGACGAGGGCGGGGACGGTCAGGTCGCCGTCGAAGTGGTGGCCGGCCGCCTCGTACGCCAGGCGCAGCTCGGCGTACCCGGGCCCCTCGGTGTCCGCGCCGAGGACGGTGGCGCCGACGGAGTCCTCGATGCCCAGCAGGGTGAGGGCCCCCATCACCTGCTCGGAGCGAGGACAGCCGGCGGAGAGGTACAGGTGGTAGCGGTGCGGGACGGGGGAGAAACCGGTCCCGATGCGGCCGCGGAGGGCGGGGGCCGGGCCGGTGCGGGGCAGGACGGAGTAGGACATGACTCTCCTGGGGCGGGTGCGCGAATGTGGCCTGAGCAGGGCGGTGTTCCCGGCGGCGCGGGGGGCGCGGTCCGGGTCACCCGTGTCTGTCCGGAGGGCTCAGCCTCGTGCGCCGAATGCGCTGCACACCCGCAGGAGGTCGATGTGCAGGCGCCGGGTCAGCCACCAGCGACGGGGGCTCCGTGTGTCCACCGGTCCCGCCTCCCGTCCCGTCCTCGGCGGCCCGCCCCGCGATCGTCAGGCTCGCCTGGGGTGGGCGCCGGCCGTCCTGGCCGTCCCCCGCAGTCTCGTGGCGGCGCACGGGGCCGTCAAGAAGGCGGACGGGGGCCGATTTCGCCACCGCGCCGTCGAGCTGGGCACGTACTTCGGGCTCCGGCACGAGGGGCGGTGCGGCTCTGCGAGTCGACGGGGTTCACGCTACGGCGCCGATCGGGCTTCCCGGGGCCCGTACGCCGACCAACGCGGCCTGACCCGACGGCAGTTGGTCGGGGCGGGGTTTCGCGGGGCGTTCAGCGGTCAGACGCGGGACAACCCACGAAAGGAACAGCCATGACCGACGTCACACACCTGCCCGGAGCCACGTACCACTTCTGGCAGTGGCAGTCCCGGGCGGCCTGCCGCGATCTGGGGTCGGCCCGGTTCTTCCATCCCGCCGGAGAGCGGGGCGAGGACCGGGAGGAACGGGACGCCGCCGCCAAGCGGGTCTGCGCGGGGTGCCCGGTGCGGGCCGCCTGCCTCGACCACGCGCTGAGCTCGCACGAGCGGTACGGCGTCTGGGGCGGGCTGACGGAGGAGGAACGGCAGGCCCGGCTCGCTCGGGCGGGCTCGGCTCGGCGGGCCTAGGCCGGCGCGCCGGAGGTGAAGCGGCGCAGGAGCGGCGAGAGGACCAGGACCGATTTCGTGCGTTCGACGAACGGTTCGCCCGCGATGCGCTCCAGTACCCGCTCGAAGTGCCGCATGTCGGAGGCGAAGATCTGGACGAGGGCGTCCGCGTCGCCGGTGACGGTCGACGCGGACACCACCTCGGGGTAGCGCTCCAGGCCTCGCCGGATGTCGTCCGGCGAGGTGTTGTGGCGACAGTAGATCTCGATGAAGCCCTCGGTCTCCCAGCCCATCGCGGCGGGGTCGACGCGGACGGTGAAGCCGGTGATGGCTCCCTCCGCGCGCAGCCGGTCCACGCGCCGTTTCACGGCGGGGGCGGAGAGCCCGACCTCGGAGCCGATGTCCGCGTAGGAGCGGCGGGCATCCTCGGCGAGGGCGTGCACGATGCGTTCGTCGAGATCGTTCAGTCGCACTGCGGGTGGATCACTTCTCTGCTGTGGCCAGGCTGGAGCGGCGGATGCCGTACTGGAAGTAGACCACGACGCCGACGACCATCCAGCCACCGAAAACCATCCAGGTGGCGGCGTCCAGGCTGAACATCATGTAGATGCAGGCCGCGACACCGAGGATCGGCGTGACGGGGAAGAGTGCCACCTTGAAGGTGCGCGGCATGTCCGGGCGGGTCTTGCGCAGCACCACGACCGCGATGTTCACGAGCCCGAAGGCGAACAGCGTGCCGATGCTGGTGGCGTCCGCCAGCTTGCCCAGGGGGATGAAGGACGCGAGGACGCCGCAGAAGAGGGAGACGATGACCACGTTGGCGCGGGGCGCGCCGGTCTTCTCGTCGACCTTCGCGAAGACCTTGGGGACCAGGCCGTCGCGGGACATGGCGAACAGGATGCGGGTCTGGCCGTAGAGCACGGCGAAGACGACGGAGGCGATGGCGACGACGGCGCCGGCTGCCAGGACGACGCCCCAGAAGCTGTGGCCGGAGACGTCGGTCATGATCTGCGCGAGGGCCGCCTCGGTGCCCTCGAAGTCCTGCCACGGCATGGCGCCGACGGCGACGAAGGCGACGACGACGTACAGGAGCGTGACGATCAGCAGCGAGAGCATGATCGCGCGCGGCAGGTCGCGCTTGGGGTTCTTCGCTTCCTCACCCGCGGTGGAGGCGGCGTCGAAGCCGATGTAGGAGAAGAACAGCGAGGCGGCGCCGGCGCTGATGCCGGTGATGCCGAGGGGGGCCAGCGGGGCGTAGTTGCCGGCCTTGATGCCCATGAAGCCGATGCCGATGAAGAGCAGCAGGGTGACGATCTTCACTGCGACCATGATCGAGTTGATCCGGGCGCTCTCCTTGGCGCCGCGCATCAGGAAGACCATCGAGAGCAGGACGACGATCAGCGCCGGCAGGTTGATGAAGCCGCCTTCACCCAGCGGTGCCGAAACGGCTTCGGGGATGGTGACCCCTATCGTGCCGTCGAGGAGTTCGTTGAGGTAGTCACCCCAACCCACGGCGACCGCCGCCACGGACACGCCGTACTCGAGCACCAGGCACCAGCCGCACACCCAGGCGATGAACTCGCCCATGGTGGCGTAGGCGTACGAGTACGAGGACCCGGAGACCGGGACGGAACCGGCCAGCTCCGCGTAGGACAGGGCGGAGAAGAGCGCGGTCAGGCCGGCGATGACGAACGAGATCATCACGGCCGGACCGGCCTTGGGAGTGGCGGTGCCGAGGACCACGAAGATGCCCGTGCCGAGCGTGGCGCCGATGCTGATCATCGTCAGCTGCCACATGGTGAGGGAGCGCTTGAGCGCACCGCCCTCACCCTGGCCGCCCTCGGCGACCAGCTGCTCGACCGGCTTGCGGCGCAGCAGCGGGTGCACGGGGGTACGGGACTCGGTGGCGCGCGGTGGCGCCTGGCCGTGGTCGAGCACGAGGGGACTCCTTGTCACTGCGGATCGGGGAGGTCGGGGATGAGGCGTCGACCGCGACGGCCCGGAGCAGGACAGGGCCCGACAGGGGAAGGGCCTGAGCATGGGGGGACCGCCGAGCAGGCGATCCGCGCCACTCCACGTACAGCGAGTGAGCCTACGAGCTGAGTGATACCGCCCGTAATGCACCATCCTTGCACATTGACGAATGATCGTTGCGTGGATCTGTCCTGGATGGTCCTTTGTTGCGCGCGGACGATCGATCGCTGCGCAGCCCACCCCCACCCCCCTTTCTTGACACTTCGTCAGATCTGCCGCAGCGTGCCGTCATGGATCTGGACGTGCTCTACGAGATCGACGTACCGAAGCCCTGGCACGGGTCCCATCCGCACGGCCAGCGGGCCGCCGAGCAGCGCGCCTACCGGGAGGCCGTCGAGCAGATCCGGCTCGCCGACCGGATGGGGTTCCGGACCGTGTGGGCGGTCGAGCACCACTTCCGCGAGGGCCGCTCGCACTGCCCGGCCCCCGAGGTGCTCCTCGGGCACCTGGCCGGGCTCACCGAGCGGATCCGGCTCGGCTTCGGCGTGACCCTGACCCCCTTCGGCTTCACCCCGCCGCAGCGCATCGCGGAGAAGGTGGCCACCGTGGACGTGCTGTCGGGCGGCCGCGTGGAATGGGGCACCGGACGTTCCACCCCCATGGAGCAGGCCGCCTTCGGGGTGGACCGGGAGAGGTCGCGCGAGGACTGGCGCGAGGCGATCGAGATCGTCACCGGGATGTGGCGCGAGGAGTACTTCGCCTACGAGTCCGAGCGCTTCCGCTTCCCGCGCCGGATGGTGACGCCGAAGCCCGTGCAGGATCCGCACCCGCCCGCCTGGATGGCGGCCACCTCCCCCGGCTCGGCCGAGGTGGCGGGGGCGGCCGGGCTCGGCCTGCTGTCGTTCTCGATCATGCAGCCGCTGGAGGCGATGGCCCGGCAGGTGGCGGCGTACCGGGCGGCCGCCCGCGACCCCCGCCCGCTCACCGACGTCAGCACGAACCGGGTCAGCGCCTACACCCTCGTCCACGCGACCGCGCCGCGCGCGCAGCCGCACGCCCGGGTGTGGGACTCGGTGGCCTGGTGGTACTCGAACCTGGCGCGGTTCACCCTGGAGTGGGAGCTGCCGCACCTGGCCGCCGAGGAGCGCGAGCGGGCCTTCCCGTTGCTGAACCCGATCCTCGAAGGGGAGGTGCCCGTACGGGAGTTCAGCGACGGGGACATGATCCTGATCGGGGACGCGGAGACGATCGTCGCCAAGGCGAAGCGGTACGCGGACCTCGGCGTGGACCAGCTGATCTGCTACGTGCAGTGGGGGTACCTGGAGCACCGGGAGATCCTGCGGACGATCGAGGTCCTGGGCAAGGAAGTCATCCCGGAGCTGGCCCGGTACGAGCCCCGCAAGGCCGCCTCGTGAGCGCGGCCGACCCCCTCGCCGGCGCCGGCGAGCCCGACACCGGGCCCCTCGACTCCTCCCCCGTGCCCGACTACGCCGCCCTGCACCGCCTCGACGGCCGGTGCCTGGTGCTGCTCGGGGCGGGCAACGGCATCGGCCGCCAGAGCGCCCACGCCCTGGCCGCCGCCGGCGCCCGGGTGCTGTGCGTGGACGTGGACGTGGAGCGGGCCGCGGCCGTCGCCGCCGAGACCGGGGGCGTCCCGTACGCCTGTGACGTGACCCGCCGGGCCTGCGTACGAACCCTGTTCGAGCAGGCCCCGAAACTGCTCGGCGGCCCGGTGGGCGGGGTGGTCGACATCGTCGGCATGGCCCGGTACGCGGCACTGCCCGAGCTGGACGACGCCGGCTGGGACTGGCACTTCGACCTCGTACTGCGGCACGCCTGGCTCGCCGTCCAGTACGGCGGTGAGGCCGTCGCCGCGGCCGGTGGCGGCCCGCTGGTCTTCGTGGCCTCGGTCTCCGGCCTCACGGCGGCCCCGCTGCACGCCGCCTACGGGGCGGCCAAGGCGGGCCTGATGGCATTGGTGCGCTCGGCGGCGGTGGAACTGGGTCCGCGCGGGGTACGGGTGAACGCGGTGGCGCCCGGCGTGGTGTGGACCCCTCGGGTCGCCGCCCTGCTGGGCGCCGAGGGGCGGCGGCGCAACGCGGAGAACGCCCCGCTGGGCAGGGTGGCCGAGACCTCGGACATCGCGGCCGCCCTGTACTTCCTGGCCTCGCCGCTGTCCTCGTACGTGACGGGGCAGACGCTCGTGGTGGACGGCGGGGTCGGTGTGAAGTTCCCGTATCCGACGATCGGAGGCGAAGAGTGAGCACCGACAGCACCGGTCCGCACTGGCAGGACCCGGAGCCGTTCCTGCGCGGGGTCGCCTGGCTGGACAAGGGCCGCCCGGTGCGGGCCGACCCGGCGGACACCATGCGCCTGCCCTGGGACACCGGGGAGCGGGCCACCCTGCCCATCGGGGTCCGGCTGGAGTTCACCACGGCGACCGCGCGGGCCGTGGAGATCCGCTACCGCGCGACGGTGCCCGGCCCCACCGACGCCCTGCGCGACCTCGCGCACCTCTTCTCGCTCTGGGACCGCCACGGGGTGGTGACCGAGGTGTTCACCGAACCGGCCGCGGAGTCCGTCGTACGCCTCGAACTGGGCGGCGGCCACGGCCCCTTCACCATCCACCCTCCCGAGGCCCAGTCACCGCTCATACTCGGCCTGCGCGGGATAGGCGGCACCCTCGCGCCACCGCCGCCCGCCCCGCGCTGGGTGGTGCACGGCGACTCCATCACCGAGGGCTGGTGGTCGACCCGTCCCGCGCACGGCTGGCCCGCGGTCACCGGCCGGGCGCTCGGCTGGGACACCGTCAACCTCGGCTACGCGGGCGCCGCGCGCGGTGAACTCGCCACCGCCGAGCAGCTCGCGGGCCTGCCCGCCGACGTCCTCACCCTCGCCTTCGGCACCAACTGCTGGTCCCGCGTGCCGTTTTCGGTGCCGATGCTGTACGAGACCACGCGCGCGTTCCTCGAACTGGTCCGCCAGGGCCACCCCCGGACCCCGCTCCTGCTGCTCTCCCCGGTCCTGCGGCCCGACGCCGAGCGGACCCCGAACCGGCTGGGCGCCACCCTGGGCGCCCTGCGCGACGCGATGGAGCGCGCCGCGCGGGACCGGATCGCCGCCGGGGACGAGCGGTTGGCCGTGCTCCCCGGGCGGGACGTGCTCGGTCCGGAGCACCTGGAGGACGGTCTGCATCCCAACGACGCCGGACACCAGGTCCTCGGCCTCGCTGTGGTCACGGCTCTGCGGCGCGCGGGGTTCGCCGCCGGATAGGTGAAACAGCCCACACCGGTCGCCTTGAACGGATCGCCGCGCCCGGGGCGTGTCCTGTGCACAGTTGCCGCCGCTCCGGAAGAACGCGGGTGGCGGACACGACGGACACGACGTGGGAGAGATCAAGATGGGTATGAAGCGCGGAACCACCCTTGCCGCGGCCGTGATCGCCGTCGCCCTGGCGGCGACGGCGTGCGGCCCCGCGGACGACAAGGCCGCCGACACGGCCAAGCCTGCCGGCGCCGCTTCGTCCCAGGCTCCCGCGGCGGACGGCGCCGCGGCGGCCAAGCCGGGCGGGCAGCTCGCCATCGGCGACAACGCGGGGCTCGGTTCGGTCCTGAGCGACGGCGCCGGACTCACCCTCTACCGCTTCGACAAGGACACGGCCAAGCCGTCGAAGTCGAACTGCGACGGGGACTGCGCGAAGACCTGGCCGGTGGTCGCGGCCGGCGACGTCACCGCCGCCGCGGGCATGGACCCGGCGCTGCTGGGCGAGGTCGTGCGCAGCGACGGCACGAAGCAGCTGACGGTGGCGGGCTGGCCCGCGTACCGCTTCAACAAGGACGCCAAGGCCGGGGACGTCAACGGCCAGGGCGTCGGAGGGGTGTGGTTCGCCTTCGCGCCGGACGGGAAGAAGGCCGCGAAGGCGGCGCCGGGCGCGGCCGCTCCGGCCGAGGCGGGTGCGGGCCTGTCGGTGGCGAAGGACCCGAAGCTGGGCGACCACATCGTCGACGGCAAGGGCATGACGGTCTACCGGTTCAAGCCGGACACCGCGTGGCCGATGGTGTCCAAGTGCACCGGCGACTGCCTGACGAAGTGGCCGGTGGTCCCGCCGGTGGACAAGGCGAACGCCAAGGGCATCACCGAGCGGAACTACCTGGTCCTGGACCGGCCGGACGGCAAGAAGCAGCAGACCGTCGACTGCTGGCCCGTCTACACCTTCACCGGTGACAAGAAGCCCGGCGACATCAACGGCCAGGGTGTCGGCGGCACCTGGTACGCCGTCGCCCCCGACGGCAAGCTCATCACCGTCCAGTAACACCCCCTCCCCCACGCCCCACATCCGCGCGGCCCTTCGCCCCAAACTCCCCCGGGGCGCAGGGCCGCGCCCCGTTCCCCCCGTTCCGCCCCGCCCGGCCGGTACCTACACTCGGCGGCATGCTGCGCGTACTGGCCGTCGACGACGAGAAGCCGCTCCTGGAGGAGCTCCTCTACCTGCTGCGCTCCGACCCCCGGGTGCGCAGCGCGGAGGGCGCCTCGGACGCCACCGAAGCCCTGCGCCGGATCACGCGCGCGCTGGAGGCCGGGCCCGACGGGGCCGACGGCATCGACGTGGTCTTCCTCGACATCCACATGGCCGGGCTGACCGGACTGGACATCGCGAAGCTGCTGTCCGGGTTCGCGCGGCCGCCGCTGATCGTGTTCGTCACCGCGCACGAGGGGTTCGCCGTACAGGCCTTCGACCTCAAGGCCGTGGACTACGTGCTCAAGCCCGTGCGCCCGGAGCGGCTCGCGGAGGCGGTCAGGCGGGCCTGCGCACAGCTGGGCCGGGCCGAGGAGGCCCCGGCGGCGGCCGAGGCGCTGCCGACGGTCCCGATGCAGCGACCGTCGACCCCCGAGGTGACCGTGTCCGAGCGCACCGCGGAGCAGATCGCCGTCGAACTGGGCGGGGTCACCCGGTTCGTGGCGATCGCCGACATCGTCTACGTCGAGGCCCAGGGCGACTACGCCCGCCTGCACACCGACGAGGGCAGCCACCTGGTCCGCATCCCGCTGTCCACGCTGGAGGAACGCTGGGCGGCGCGCGGGTTCGTCCGCATCCACCGCCGCCACCTGGTGGCGCTGGCCCGCATCGACGAGCTGCGGCTGGACGCGGGCACCACCAGCGTCCGGGTCGGCTCGGCGGAGCTCCAGGTCAGCCGCCGGCACGCGCGGCAGCTGCGGGACCTGCTGATGCGGCAGGCCACGGGCTGAGGCCTCGGGCCGCCGGTGGGGCGCCGGGCCGCCCGGCCCGCCGCCCGCCGCCCGACCGCCCGGCGGCGCGCGCACGCCGTTCGTCGCACGGCGAGTGGCGTACGGCGATCCGCCGGAGTGAACGGCCGCCGGTGGTGGACGTGGTGCGTATCGTGGATCTTCCGGCGTGGGACGCGGGAGGAGCGTGATGTCCGAAATCCAGGCGCTGCTCGACGCGCTGACCGCGATGTCACGCACCCGGCCCGCCGGGCCCGCCGAGGCCGAGACGCTGCTGGCCGGGCTGCGCAGCGCGGCCGCCCGCTGGGCCGATCTCCTCTACGAGGCCCGCGAGGGCGTGCGCGAGCAGGTGCCGCCGCGTGCGGAGGCGGCGTTGACGCTGGCCTTCCGGCGGGCGGAGGAGTCGTACGTGGAGCTGGAGATCGCCCTCCGCGACTGCGCGGAACACCGCGACCCGGCCGTCTGACCCCGTCGGCTCCGTAGCCGCTGCGCGGAGCCTTTCCCCACCCCACCCCAACCCGCTCGTCCGCGTCGACCACGGCTCCTTCCCGTCCGGCCACGCGGCGACGGCAGCGCTGCTCGTGGTGGTCG